>NZ_CAKMAB010000004.1:0-281082 GCF_924513355.1 Paenibacillus pseudetheri | reverse complement strand
TCAAAACACTTCTATTTGAAATATGATGCTTGTTTGTCGCCTCTTCTATGGAAGAATCACCAGACAACACCTCGTTAACAGCAGCTAGTTTCAATTCCTTTGAGTATGTTTTCCATGTTCTTGATTCCTTCAACCCGTCCAAACCATCCGCTTTATATTTCCTGATCCATTCTCTAACCGTGTGCGAACTAAGACCTAGCTGTTTTGCCTCATAGTTTGGATTTGATTTGTGCTCAAGGCACAGCCGTACGACATGTAATTTTACTTTTAAAGAGGCTGGACTTCTTTTAGACATTAGAAAAACTCCCATCATTGTAGCAGTAGAAATTTTTGTTTTTTCTACTGTCTACTATGATGGGAGCATATCAAAGTCGTCAGTGTCTTTCATTTCGTATATTAGTTTAGAGGAGCTTAGAGCCATCTCGAAAAATTTTTATGAGTTACTTTGATCTGATTTCGTTCGGCCCAAGCTTTTAACTGTTTCATCACTTCATCTTCATCTTTTTGTGACAAAAAATTAAAACATAATTTATAAGGAACAAATTTATTCACTTTAGGTCTAATCCCAACTACAGGACTAAAATATCCTTTTATATAAATATCATTAATCCGCTCTGCTTCTATTCTTAGATCTTCTATTAATATAGATTCCGGTTGAATCTGAATTTCAACAACTCTTCTGATGGTAAATATCCTGTAGACTAACACGAATGCGACAATCAGACAAATAATAGCCTGACCATAAAGTAAACAAGAAAGCACCAAATCGTCGCTAGCTGTATAGCGATAGTTCAGGTTATAAATTTGAAATATTTGAATCCCCATTAGCAGACTGATATACACCAGCAGTGGTATTAACGACGGACGCCTTACTCTATAAACCCCTATATGATCCATGTGCCCCTCCTTTTCTCACGTCCATATAGATTACCATATGTTATAAAAAATGGATATTACATCTTGGTGTTAGGAGAAAAAAGATGGGGCGCCCCATCAGCCATTTCAAGGCTCTCGGAACACCCCTTATATTGTCACAGCCCCTTAGAGCCATCTCATAAATCTTTTGTGAGACAGTTTAACTTGATTACATTCAGCCCATTTGGTTAGTTCTTTCATTCCCCTGTATTCTTGGTCAAGAAAACTAAAACATAATCTATAGGGGGCAAATTTATGATCTAAAGGCTTAATCCCTATTACTGGCTTGAAATAGCCCTTTACATAAATATTCTCAATTCGGTTTGCTTTAATTTCTTTATTTTCAACTATTATTGAGTCCGGAAGAATCTTGATTTCAATGAACCTTCTAATCGTAATGATCCTATAAAGCAGTACGATTACAACTATCAGACAAAAGATTACCCAAAAATATCCGATATACGAAAGTACTTTACCGTTCGTATTTTTTATGACGCTTGTCAAAAGTATGCCACTTGAAAAAATCATTGATAGCAGAAGTGACATTAAAGAAGGACGACTCACCTCGTATACTCCTATATTATCCATGTGCCCCTCCTTTCCTCACGTCCATATAGATTACCATATGTTATAAAAAATGGATATCGCACTTTTATTCACTTCACAGGAATCTCAATCACTTTATTGTATGCCTTCAAGTAATACATTCCTTCTATAAGTAGTGACTCAGGCTCTGCTTGTGTATCAAATAATAAAGTTCGTTCCTTCATTAGTTTACCGTCCGCTTGCTTTGTCTCTTTCTGATTGATCGTTGTTTTTAAAGGCGTATTCCCGTTATTCGTTTCTATAGACACACCATCCAGCATTACATCATCATCAGAAGCGATCGTTAGTTCGATCCCCTCAGAGGTTTTGGATACATTCTTTACCCATAATTCTTTGTCGCCCAGCATAAATGGCTTATCACTAAGGGAAGTCAGGGAATACTTTTCGTCCAGCTTTTGATATCCAGGAAACTCTTTAACGACTAGCTGCATGGAATGTAGCTCCTTAGGCAATGTGTCGAAGCGAATATCAAATGTTCTTCCACCTAATGAGGTTTGATTGCCACTACCCAAGATCTCTACAGGTGTTCCATCGACAATTAATTGTATCCCATGTAATCCAAGCTTCACTCGATCAAAATTATCGACATCCAGCTTCCCTTTTACTACAGTCATCGTCGGTGTAGCTGTGATCGATTTGAAGGTAATCGTACCTTTGTCGACTTTAACCTTCTTGTTAATCGATTGTTTAATCTGAGTTTCCATGGCCTCATTGGGGTTATAAGGGAACGTAACTGTTCCTTCGCTCATCTGACCGTTCTCAACTAGCTGCTGCCAAAAATGTAACGTTAGTTTTTTTGAAAATGGATTTACGCTATCAAACGACATCTGTCCTTTAATCTCCGTATGCCCTTCATTGATTAATGCAGTCCCTCTTACTATGTTAGAATCAGTTAAAAACCCGCTTATTTTAGAGGGTCTAAAAGCGTCTACAGACATATCCTCTAGTCCATTTGAGTTAGTTAAGGTGTAATACATAATGAATTGATTGGCGTCCGCCATAATTCCGTTAATGGTAAGAGTTGTTCCGTCTAGTAACGTAGTTTTCTTGTTGATACTTTGTCCCAACCCTTTTTCATTTAGCTGTTGTAAAGTTGTGCCATTAAGCAATTCATCAAAGCCAAAAAGTTGTTTGCCATAATAAGCAAAAGCATTGTAGTTTTGTCCAGATATTACTGTCACCAATAAAACAACTGCCGCGATCTTCCAAATCGGTGCTATTTTTTTCGTTCTTTTTGCGGGAGCCGAATTCAAAGCCCTTCTTAATCTCATTTCTAATTCTTCAGGTGCGGTAATGGACGCTATGTGCTTCTTCTCATCAGCTAATCGTTGCTCGACGTTATTGTTCATCAACATCACCTCTGTACTGATTTTTGAGCGTTTGTAATCCATGGTAAATTCTTGATTTAACCGTTCCTATCGAAACCTTTGTAATGTCAGCTATCGTTTGATAATCGAAATCATGAAAATATTTTAATTGAATCGCTTCTCTTTGATGCTCATTTACTTGTAACAACAAGGCCTCGATATCCATTTGTTGCTCACTTCTACGATAAGGATCACTACTCACAGCTTGGTCTAATTCACTATCGTCAATGATACTCCAATCCTCTAACAGCACCAGCTTCCCGCGCTTATGAAGTAGTTGTTTACAGACATTCACCAGAATCGTCTTACTCCAGCTATAAAAAGCTTCTTCTTTCTTTAGTTGACCGATCTTTTCATAAAGCGTGACGATCATTTCCTCCATGGCATCCATGGCATCATGCGCATTCCTCATATAGCTGAACGCTAGCCTATAAAAAACGTCTTTTTCAGACATGATTAAGTGGAGCAATGCTTCTTTATTCCCCTTTTTGGCTTTTTTCACCCATCGTGCGACATCCATGCTTTCACCTCTCTCCCCTATAAGAGTTAGGAGTACCTTAAAAAGTTCATTTCCCATAAAAATTAATTTTATATATAAAATCTATGGTTTCATTCACCCAAATGTAATATTAAGGAAAATAAGTCTCTCTTATACCCCAATCTAGTTGATTTTAAACACTTCAAGTAATAGAATGAACTAATCTAAAAGAAAAGGATGGGCATAAGAGATGCCGTTTAAAGAACCTCGTACACTCAGTAAAAGATCCCTTTTATTTTTCTCTCTCATTATGCTAGTTAAAAGTTATTTTGCTTGGTATTTTCTCTTTGAAGACGGGCCTACGTGGACCACATGGCTAAAAGAAATCCCGTTTGTGCTTCTAGTCTTTTGCATGATTGAATGGTTCGCAACGAAACGAAAAATTGCCATCTACATGCTGGTCAATGTGTTGATCACTACCCTATTTTTCTCACTCATTGTATATCATAATCATTTTGGCATTATTGCTACTTCGCAAGTGTTAGATCAGGTCAAACAAGTTGGAGCCGTTAAGAAAAGTATTTTCTCGGTCATGCGTCCGCAATATATGCTTATTTTCGTGGATATCATTGTCATTGGTTTGGTCATGTTAAGAAAACAGAAGGCACTTAATTGGAAAAAAGCCATGTCGCGTAAAAGTAACCGGAAAGCGGTTGCGATCTTGTTCTGTATTTCCATCGTCATTTGCGCAATGAATATTTTTCCTAACCGAGCCAGTATGAACGAAACCGTTAAAGCCGAGCAAATGGGCATTCTCAATTATGAAGCTTACTCTCTATTAGCCAATCAAGAAGAAGAACAAATCGACGTCGCTAAGATTACACAAGCAGCAATTAACGAGACCAAAGGAATTCAAGCAACCTCAAATCCGGTTCAATTTGGAGCCGCCAAAGGAAAGAACCTGGTCATTCTTCAGATGGAGTCTTTCCAGAACTTCTTAATCAATCTAAAGATTGATGGAGTAGAAATTACGCCGAATATGAATAAGCTTGCGGCTAGCAGTTACTACTTTCCGCGTTTCTACCAACAGGTTGGACAGGGAAACACTTCGGACGCCGAATTCATTGTAAATACTTCTTTCTATGTTCCACCCGATGGTCCAGCCACTCAAATGTATGCGCCCAAAGAACTTCCAAGCCTACCTAAGCTACTTCAAGCGCAAGGTTATGATACGGCAACATTCCATACGAATGAAGTCGACTTTTGGAACCGTGGCGAGCTTTATAATGCTTTAGGATTTAATCGATATTACGATAAGGAATACTATGGTGAAGAGGACACTGTATTTTACGGGGCTTCTGATGAAGTATTGTATGAGAAAACAGCTGCAGAGCTAGCAAGGATGGATCAGAAGGATCAGCCTTTCTACTCTCATGTTATTTCGATGTCAGCGCATAATCCATTCTCGATCCCTGAGGATAAATACAAAATGGCCCTTCCAGAACGATTCGAAGGAACGTTAGTCGGAGATTATATTCGTGCTCAGAATTATGCTGACTATGCACTTGGACTTTTTATTGATGAGCTCAAACAAAACGGGGTATGGGATAACAGCTTGATTGCATTGTACGGAGATCACCGCGGGCTTCCTATCTTCTCTCTAAAAGAGGACGATCACGTCCTATTACAGGAGATCCTAGGTCATAAATATACGGAACGCGAATTGATTAATATTCCGTTGATCCTATCAGCGAAGGGAATTACAACGCCAAGTGTAAAAGAACAGCTAGGCGGACAAGTGGATATTTTGCCTACTGTATCTAATTTATTGGGTGTTTCTCTTGCGGATCATATTCATTTCGGACAAGATTTATTGAATCAATCGACTTATAACCTACTTCCTCAGCGGTATTATTTGCCAACAGGATCTTTCGTAAATAATGAAGAGCTCTTTCTATCTGGCAGCGGCTTCCAGGATGGTCAGCACTATACCTTATCTGGTGATGGTAACCACGCGCAACAAACGACAGAAGATGAGTTCGATCGTGCGTTAGAGCTTCTTCATTTGTCCGATAGTTATGTGACACAGTTACCGGATAGAGTGATTGAGGAAAAATAAGCTTTTATATACCAAAAACACTGCATACACCAAATGGGTGAATGCAGTGTTTTTCTATATCCGTTTACTTATTCTTTTACGACCAGTTTTAGAGGTGCGGCGATCAGTTTCTCAACCGTCTTGCCATCTAACACGTCTTTCGCTGCTTGAATTGCTAACTGTCCAATTAATGCAGGCTGCTGAGCAACGGTTCCTGTGAGTTTACCCGCCTCAATGGATTTAAGTGCATCTTCATTTCCATCAAAACCGATGACAGGAATATTCTTACCTGAACTCTGAATCGCTTCTATAGCACCAAGAGCCATTTCATCATTATGAGCAAAAACCGCTTGTACATCTGGATTTCCTTGGAGTAGGTTCTCCATAACGGTCAACCCTTTCGTACGGTCAAAGTCAGCGGTTTGCTTCGCAATGACATCAAGCTGAGTGTCGGCAATTTCATGGAATCCTTTCCCACGTTCGCGGGTAGCTGAAGCTCCTGGTGATCCTTCTAGTTCAATAACCTTTGCACCTTTTCCAAGCTGCTCTATAATATACTCAGCCGCCATCGATCCACCTTTTACATTATCAGAGGCAACAAGGGCTTTAATATCTCCCTTATCTGCAGAACGGTCCAAAGTAACGACTGGAATATTTAGACTGTTAGCTGTCTGAACAACCGTCGAGATCGCTGAAGAGTCTACTGGATTGATTAACAGCGCATTTACACCTTTTTGCATTAAATCTTCAACGTCATTACTTTGCTTGGCCGAATCATTCTGTGCATCGATCACGAGAACTTCCATACCTAGCTTCTTAGCTTCTGCCAAAACTCCATCTTTTACAGATACAAAGAACGGATTGTTCAAGGTAGATATGGATAATCCAAGCTTCATATTCCCTGGGCCCCCGCCGTTGTTTGGCTTAGCCCACTCTGGAGGCTCTAAGGAACAGCCGGTCATAAGAATCAAGAGTAAGGAAGTAAAAATTAATGTGAGCTTTTTCATGTGGAATCCCCCTTATACGGCTTTCTTACGGTCTATGAGTACAGCAATCGCAATAACGATCCCTTTAACTACCATTTGGTAAAATGATGATACGCCGAGCAAGTTCAAGCCATTGTTCAGAATCCCGATAATAAGGGCACCAATCAATGTGCCTACAATACGTCCACGGCCACCTGTTAAGCTCGTCCCCCCTAATACTACTGCCGCGATCGCATCCAACTCATAGGATGTACCCGCTGTTGGTTGTGCTGAATTCAATCTCGAGGTCAAGATAGCACCAGCCAATGCTGATAACATACCGGTTAAGGAATAGATCATTATTTTGATGCGGTCTACTTTAATCCCTGAAATAATGGAAGCTTTCTCATTACCACCAATGGCATACGTTTTACGGCCAAATGGCGTTTTGTGCAGTACAATCCACAGGACAGCGAATACAATTATCATCGTGATAGCAGGTACAGGTATTCCTAGTAAATATCCACGACCAAACAACTGGAACGTCATGCTGTCACCAAGACCTGTGATCGGATTACCATCCGTATATACAAGCGTTAATCCGCGGAAAATAGTCATGGTCGCCAGCGTAGCGATAAAAGGCGCCATTCTGCCTTTCGTAATCATCAGTCCGTTGACCATCCCCATCAGTCCACCCGCTAAACAACCGACAATAATAGCTAAGATCGGATCCCAACCAGACAACATCAAGTTGGCCGTAAAGGCACTGGATAAGGCTAGAATAGAACCTACTGATAAATCAATACCACCTGTCAGAATAACAAAGGTCATTCCAAAAGCGATAAGCGCATTAATTGCGACTTGTCTAAGTAAATTCAGTATATTTAGAGGTTCCATAAAGCTTGGATTCAGCACAGTTACAATAATAATAAGAATGATTAGCCCTAGTAATGGCCCTAATTTCTGCGTGATTTGCCCCATTTGGAACCCTTTTTTTACACTCTCATCTTTGATAGTAGTCATTACTATTGCCCCCCTGTAGCTAACGTCATGATTTTTTCTTGTGTAGCTTCTTGTTGTGAAAGTTCTCCACTGATTTCCCCTTCATGAACAACAACGATGCGGTCACTCATCCCTAGGACTTCAGGAAGTTCTGAGGATACCATAATAATGGCGACGCCACGCTCGGTTAATTCGTTCATGAGTTGATAGATTTCTCTTTTAGCCCCAACGTCGACGCCGCGTGTAGGCTCATCAAGGATAAGAACACTGAGGCCAATACCAATCCATTTGGCGATAACTACTTTTTGTTGATTACCCCCAGATAAATTCCGGACCAAAGTGGATGATGATTGTGTCTTAATGTGTAGCCGTTTAATAAGCATGTCGACGAATTCTTGTTCCTTCTTAGCATTGATTACACCCTTAGGGGCGAAGTCGTATAAATTCGTCAGCACCATATTATCCCGAATAGAGAAATCTAGGACTAACCCCTCATCTTTGCGGTCTTCGGTAACAAAGCCGATTCCAGCTTGCATAGCGTCATTGGGATTCCGAATGGTAATCTTCTGTCCCTTCACCCAAATCTCACCTTGGTCTAAAGATTCCAGTCCGAATAAGGTTCTCATCATTTCTGTACGTCCAGATCCCATTAATCCAGAAAATCCTATGATTTCACCAGCTCGCACAGAGAAATTAGCATTTTTAAATTGCCCTTTCTTGGATGCATTCTTAACTTCAAGAACTACTTCTCCAGGTTTAGAAGTTCGCTCAGGGAATCGGTCTGTTAATTCACGACCTACCATCTTCCGGACTACATCGTCAAAGTTAGTTTCAGGAATAGGCTTCGTATCTACGGTTTTCCCGTCTCGCATAACGGTGATTCGATCACAGATCGTAAAAATCTCTTCCATCCGATGCGAAATATAGACGATAGAGACGCCTTCTTTCTTCAGTGAGGCAATGACTTCAAATAGTTTCTGTATTTCTCTCTCGGTTAATGCAGCGGTTGGCTCGTCCATAACAATAACTTTCGCATGAGTCATAAGCGCTTTAGCGATCTCAATCATCTGTTTTTCACCTACTGAACATTCCCCCGCCTCTTGATTCAAAGGAATGGTCACAGAGAGCTTAGCAAACTGTTCATTTGCTAACGCTTTCATCTCTTTCCTATTTAACAGGCCGAATTTGGATGTTCGTTCCTTGCCAATGAACAGATTATCCAGAACCGTCATATCTGGCCATACATTCAGCTCCTGATGGATAAATGCAATGCCATATTGTTCTGCCTCTTTGGGATTCGCAAAGTATTTCTCCTGATCATCTATACGAATGGTGCCTTGGTCACGTTGGTGCAGACCGATCAGAATATTCATCAGCGTAGACTTACCTGCGCCATTCTCACCCATCAGGGCATGAACTTCACCATCCTTAAGTTCAAAATCCACACCGGTCAATACACGGTTAGCGCCAAAAGACTTATGAATATCTTTCATCGTAATGTGCATACACTTAGAACCCCCTTTTTATCCAAAATAGACCCCGGCTTGTAGAATACAGTTTGCATATGGCTTAGCTTCACCCGTGCGAATAATAACCTTAGCCTGCTGGGTCAGCTGCTTAAATTGCTCATGTGAATACGCCTCTATCGGTATTCCCTTAAATTTATTATTCAAGTATTGAGAGGTGACTTTATTATCAGTCTCTAATTCCTCTGCAACGATCACCTTTTCGATGACCATATCCTCTGAAATCATATCAACGATATCTTGGAAGCTAGGGACCCCTAGTTTAACCGCTAGATCAATCTTCGGAACACCTGGTGGAACTGGAAGTCCAACATCTGCGATGACAATTGTATCGGTATGACCTAAGTCCGCAAGCACTTTGGAAATATGACTATTTAATACTCCGTGTTTCTTCATAATTACAGATTCGCCTCCACCTCTGCTCTTGTTGGCATACCACCTTGAGCACCAAATTTAGTAACGGATAAAGATGCTGCTCGATTGGCAAACTTTACACTATCCAGGATGGAGCTGCCTTCAGCTAAAGCAACTGCAAATGCCGCATTAAAAGTATCTCCCGCTCCAGTCGTATCTATAGCGTTCACTTTGTAAGTAGGAACCAGAACTTCTTGTTCTCCATCGTAAAATCGTACGCCATTGCTTCCTTCTGTTATAAACAGCTTGTTCGGATACTTCCGTAAAGCATCTATAGTACTCATCCCGGGGAATAAAATCGTACATTCATGTTCGTTCGGTGTCAGATAGGCGGCATTTTCTATAATCGTGTCACTGATGGGACGAGCAGGAGCTGGATTAAGCAGCATAGGTACATTGAATTTATGGCAAAGCTCACTTACATAAGACACCGTTTCTTCGGGTATTTCTTGTTGGATTAGCACCATATCAGACCCTTTTATAGCATCAAGTGCTCGCTCAACCAACTTAGGAGTGACTAAATCATTAGCTCCTTTTACAACGATAATACTATTATCACCTTCTGCTAAAATGATGTGAGCTATCCCGCTTTTGACATGTGTAACCGGTTCCACATTGGTTGTAATAACCCGATTTCTCTTAAGATTCTCCATGATCTCCGTACCATAGAAATCTTCACCTACACAACCAACCATCGTAACGTCTGCCCCTAAACGCGAAGCAGCTACAGCCTGATTCGCTCCCTTGCCTCCTGGAACGGTAGCGAATTTCTCTCCAAGAACAGTTTCCCCTGCGTGAGGTCGCTTGGATGAGGTCACCACCAAATCCATTGAACAACTTCCGATTACACAAATCTTAGCCATGTCCATCAACCTTTCTTATGTTGTCATCTATTCTTTTCTTCTTGTTGTTTCCCGCTCCACAAAGCTGACGGGTAATTGAATGATTTTATCTTCTACTTTATCTTGCTCAATTAACTTAATAAGTAAACCAGCCGCTTCTCGGCCCATGTCATGCGCCGGCTGACGAATGGTTGATAGCGAAGGTGACAACAAACTGCTAAGTGGGATATCATCAAATCCAATGATTTGGAGATCCTGTGGCACTCTTTTACCTAAGCGATGTGCTTCATGAATAACTGCTGTCGCCACGATATCATTACTGGCAATTACACCATCTGTATCTATATATTTATCAAACAACTCTACAGCCCATTGTTCCGCTTCTGTGTGGGAGAAGGATGAAGTCTGGATCACTTGATAAGTGATTCCCATTTCATTAAGTACTTCAATCGCACCTTGAAATCGATCTTGCGCCGGTTTAATATGCGCCGGTCCTTGCATGACTGTAATCTTGGTGCTTCCCCGTGCAATGATTTCTTGAGCAGCAAGTCGTCCGCCCTTTCTGCCATCTGCATATACGGAGGGACTGTCATTAGAAGTACGGTCAAGAAATACAACCGGAATTTTCAAATTAGAATAAATATCTTTCTCAGGAAAATTAGTGGATGAGATCATGCCAATGACATTATTTTGGATAAAGGTTTGAATATAATCCAATTCCTTTTCCTCGTTCTCATCACTATTACCAAAGATTATCCGATAACCATGCTCCTGCATCCGGTCTTCTATCCCACGTGCTAATTGCGGGAAGAATGGGTTCGTAATGTCAGGTAATAGTAGTCCTATTAATTTGGATTTCCGTTTATACAATGACCTTGCAACCTCATTAGGGGTATAATTCATTTCTTTGATAGCTGCCTCAACTTTTTTTCGAGTATCGATATTCACATAACCAGATTCATTTAACACCCTAGAAACGGTTGCTACTGATACTCCAGCTATTTTTGCAACATCTTTAATCGTCATCATGATTCATTTCATCCCCCAATGTGTAACCGGTTACATGTATTACATTAATTAGATTATCATAAAACCGTTTTCATTACAAATCTTTTTTCGTTCCAATATATAACAAAAGATATCGATTGAACTCGATATCCTTTGTGAGGCTATAAACCAGTTCACAATCATGGTCCCTTACCTCGAACACTTTCACAAACCAAGCTGCAGAATTCTCCAAGTCTTTAACTGGGATCACATTATAAGCAATACCTAAAATTCTTCCAACCTCCATCGAATACCTCCTTGACCTTAGACTTTTGTCTTCTAAAGATCTCTAAAGACTTTTATCAGCAAATCGATTTAATAGTTTGATTGTATTAAAATGCATCCCTTCATGGTAAAGCGTGAAATTTATGAATTCTCCGATTGTATTTAAAGTTAATCCACTACCCGTTGTAAGAGGGGTTACTTGCTCACTTAAGCGATTGTGCATAGCTTCCTGAATACGTTTGGGTTGCTCCGAAAGCATCTCTATTAACACTTCAAGTGTTGGTGGTTTCTCGCTCCACTCAGCAGGCTTAGTACCTTTTGCAAATAATTGTTCAAAGCTTTCCGGCAATTGCATAAGCTCCCTAACGGAATGAAAAGCGAACTTCTCTTGCACCAAATAAATATGTCCCAAGTTCCATCTAATGTTGTTATTAAAGCCCTGTGGAATGATATCTAGTAGTTCCTCGGAAAGAACTTCAACTGCACGAACAGTAACACTACGTACAAATTCAATTTGTTTGAACACGATTTGGTCCATCATAGCCCCTCCTATTTTTTATCCATAGTTTACCATGCACAACAACCGAATCCCAGCAGTTAGTACGAATTGTAAAAATATCTCTTTACAAAAGAAAACGGATGGTTTATTTTAACATTAAGTAATCATTAAATATTAGTCGTATTATCCCAAGATTTAAATTTTATAACAATATATATCGGAGGTTATGATGGAAGATAACATGAAAGATACCTTACTATCGAACATAAAATTTGCGTACAACGAAGCTTTGGAATTCATTGTTTCTATGGGAATGATTGCTTGTGAAGAGCAGTTGCTTAAGGCAGCAGAGGATTACAAACTTGAAATGGACCCACAAGCGTTGTCTTATCATAAAGATGCACGAGCACGGTTGTCACCACACTCCTACCGAGAACTTCAGTTTTTTTTCCAGTACAACTTTTTTCATAAAGCACTCGATTTTGCTTTCTATGAATCCATTTGCACCTGTCCAGAACCACAAACAGCTGAAGCATGGATAAATCGACTGGAAAAGAGTCCTGCAGAAAAGGTAGTCGCTGAAATGGTATATGGTGTGTATTACGATAAATTAGATGAGTTGCTAGAAGGAAACGATTGGGAAATCGTCAAGAAGGATACCCGCTTAATGGCTGAGCTTGTGGCAAGAACAAAACCGCAGCTGGATGTGATTGAAGCGCAGGGGCCATTACTAGAGTGTCTTGCTTATCCCGAAGAAACTAAGCTACGTTATATGCAGCTCTTAAACCAGTTCTACAAGGATGTCTTTTCACTTTGGAAAGAGGAGTTAAAAAGGGAGTCTGAACAAGCCTCTCAGCGTTATGAAGGTCTGTTCCTAGCGAATCCTGAAAGATTCATTCGTGATATCAACAAAAATGAACCTGCAGTTTATGATGTTCCCACTACTTTTCATGTCAGCTTCTTCTCACAAGTTGGGAATCATGTTCTCTTCTTTTACGCAGGAAGTTCTCGTATCGCTTGGGTTATATTCGGCATTTTTAATGATCATGTATTCGGACCGGCTGCTGATCGAGAGAAAACTGAACTTTTTTTAAAAGCATTCTCGGATAAACGACGTTTAGACTTCTTGCTGCTCTTAAGGAATCGCCCTCACTATGGACAAGAAATTGCATCAGCACTTGGCATAACGCCCGCGGCAGTAACTTATCATGCCAACTTCCTATTCTTTTTAGACCTTATCGAACTAAAAAGAACCGATCATCGATTATATTACCATCTTCGAATGGATAAATTGAGAGAATTACTTGCCGTCACCACAAAAGTCATGCTCGATGAGGAACCTCCTATCTTTTAAGTGAACCGTCAGCAAATTCAAACCATAGTGGGGAGGGTCTAAAATGAATGGATCTACAAACATAGAAGCAGACTCGATTAAAAAATCCAGAGTAGTTTCTAACACTTTTATGCGTTTACTGAAACTTGGAAAACCCTATTTAGGCTGGTACCTCATATTATGTCTCTTAGCAGCCGTTGTTTCCCTTTCAACAGTTGGGATAGCCGAATCTTTACGACGTATAATCAACGCTGCTACGAATCAGAACATGTCCTTTTTGATGTCTGGTGCTATCTTTGCTCTAGTAATCGTTATTGTAGATGCTTTAGCCAGCTTCTTATTGACTTATTTATCAGGTGTGCTTGAATTCAAGTCGACCTCCAAGCTTCAGGTATCACTGCTAGCTAGATTATTAAACGTAGAGATGAAAGATTTGGATCGTTATCATTCTGCTGATCTCATTAGTCGTATCAATGATTCTGCCCCAGCTGCTCAGCAAGGTATCAATCAGAAGACGATTGAACTATTCAGTAATCTGATGCAAATTACATTTCTTCTAACTTATCTGCTCTCACTCCAATATGCCTTAACGCTCGGAACTATATTGATTTGCTCGCTAGTTCCACTTGTAATGATTCCCTTCACTTCCCGTCTACGTTCCATGCACGAGCAAAGACAGCAAATTGAAACCGCTCAACAAATGTTTATACAAGATACGGTACAGGGAGCTGAGGTTGTGCGTGCCTTCTCCCTTGCACCTAAGCTGCATAATCAATTCACACAACGTATTAGGCAATATTTCAACATTCATTTACCTGTCACACGCTTAGAAGCTGTGGGCTATAATATGCCCTTTGCCGTTATTCTTAGTGGATTACTATATGTTCTCTCATACGGCGGATATCTAGTTATCCAAGGGAGATTGGATGTGGGGGCAGTAGCGGCATTTCTGATTTGTTTCGAGCAAATTACAAACCCTGTATCAAAGCTGGCTAATCTATGGACAGAATTACAAGCCTCGCTGGCGCAAGGTAAGCGATTGTTTGAAGTCCTTGATTTACCAGAAGAAGACGTAAGCCGTGAATGTAATCAGGAAGATTCTCATAAAGAAACGCCGATGAATAACAACCAAGCGATTAGTGGCTTGTACCCCATCACCTTTGAGAACGTCGGTTTTCATTATGGTAATCATCAAGTATTAACTAACGTCAATCTAACCATAGAACCAGGTAAAGTAACTGCGTTTGCAGGTCCTAGCGGCAGTGGAAAAAGCACCCTCCTTCAATTAATACTCGCAACCTATGAACCTAATGAAGGGGTCATCCAATCTGGTAAGTTGCCGTTAAGCAGCATTCCCCCTCGGGCTTGGCGTAATCATTTGGCTTATGTTTCTCAAGAGCCTTATCTGTTCACTGGAACTCTATATGAAAATATTGCTTGGGGAAGGCCAGACGCAACCTATGAAGAAATTATTAAAGCAGCAAAAAGTGCGGGGATACATGAATTTATAATGAGAACCCCACTTCAATATCAGACTTCTATTGGGGAACGGGGCCATACCTTATCTGGCGGCGAAAGGCAGCGGCTATCTATTGCCAGAGCGTTTGTCCGAGCGCCTAAGCTTCTCCTTCTTGATGAACCCACAGCTGCACTTGATAGCCATAATGAGGAGATTGTCGGCCAGGCCCTGCAAGAACTCATGCATGATCGTACAACGGTTGTTATCGCTCATAGACTATCTACCATCAGAGATGCAGATCATATTTATTATATGGAGGCGGGTTCTATTGTTGAAGCTGGGACTCATCTGGAGTTAATGACTTTACAAGGACAGTATTACAATATGGTTGAGACCTCAATGAAGAAGGCTGATATTTCTGCTCTGGTCAGGGAGGTTGAGATATGAATGAGATGGAATCCAAGAATCTTAAACTGGGGTATGCTCTGCGTAGATTAATCTCTTACGCCAGCCCTTATCGAATTGGGTTTATTGTGGCTGTACTCCTGCTCTCTGCTAAACTCGTAATGGACATAGGATTTGCAGCCATTCAGCAAGTATTTATTGATACGATCAACAACGCCAATATGGATGCATTAACACGCGTAACTGTAATCTGTGCCATTGCTTGTATTATCATTATCTGCTGTCTTATGGTGCAGCATTACTTCCGTTTCGTTATGCAGAGTCGAATGGCTTGGGATATTCGTGCGAAACTGTTTGACAAAAGTCACCGAATTCCATTCCGTTACCTTCAGTCCATGCATTCAGGTGATTTGACTTCGCGTAACACTAAGGATGCAGGGATGGCCATGGGGATGATAAACAGCATCGTATACGATTTAAGCTATAATCTACTTCTCTGTTTCATTTCCTTTCTATATTTGGCTAAAATGGATGTCTGGATCGCCCTGTTAGCTCTTGGATCGGGCCCCCTTGTTTTTCTTTCCGGACGTTTCTTTGATCGCAGATTACGAAAATTATCTACTCAAATATATGCAAAAGAGGCAGAATTACGAGGAATCTTACAAGAAACGCTTCAAGGAATGAAGGTCGTCAGAGCCTTCTCGCTTGAAGAAACTCTCTTAAATAAATATGCGTTAGAACGTGAGCAGTTAAGAAGAATGCAGTTGCGAAAATCGCTTCTAAATGGTCTCTTATGGCAATCTTCTGCCTTTATCAACAATCTCGTAATGGTGACATGCGCCGCTTTAATTGCGTTATCAGCTCTAAGTGGCGGAACATCAGCAGGTGAAGTACTCGCTTTTATTATTTTGATGGGTAGGGTTCAATGGCCTTTTGTTCATATGTCTCAAACATGGGGAGGTGTGCAGGAGGCATTAGGTGCAGCTGACCGCGTATTCGCTATACTTGATGCACCTGATGAAGGAGCTACTCATCCTTTGCCAGAATCCAGCTCATCAACATTTGCCTCCGTAGAGGTGGCTGCATTACAAATAGAGGATGTCCACTACAACTATTCGGGTAAAACGGATAATGAAGCCTCCCTATTTACAGGGCTTAATATTCATATACAACATGGAGAAACTATCGCGGTTGTCGGGCCAAGCGGGTCAGGGAAGACGACGCTCGTTCGATTATGTAATGGACTTTATGAGCCTACTGCAGGAAGCATCACGGTTTATGGAAAGTCTGTACATGATCAGCTTGAAGAAGCACGTGCAATGATTACCTATGTTCCCCAAACCCCTTATTTGTTCTCAGGAACTATACGAGACAATATCGCCTTCAGTTCTAGTACAGCTAGCGAAGAGGATATTCGAGAAGCCGCTCGGCTCGCAGGTGCAGAAGAGTTTATTACGAAGATGCCCCATGGTTATGACACTATCCTAGGTGAACATGGATCGACTTTATCTGGTGGACAAAGACAACGCATAGCCATTGCCAGAGCTTTTCTTCGTGATGCTCCGCTCCTACTTCTAGATGAAGCAACTTCCGCACTCGATAACGAATCTGAGCGAATGATTCAGCAATCACTTGATTTATTAATGAAGAATCGAACCACATTGGTTATTGCACACAGACTATCCACCATACGTGAAGCATCTAGAATTATCGTGTTAAATCAGGGTTCGATTGTTGAGGAAGGTACACATGAGTCTTTATTAGAAATGAATGGACTATACTCACAATTATATAACATTCAATTTAAATCATCTGAAGCAGAAGACATTAGTGCACCTGAGTTACTTCAATTACATTCCAATCTTTGATCTCAGTTCAGCTTATACATCTTAATTCATTAATAATAATGATTAAGGTGTATGAGCTAGTGGGTGTATAAATTATTTCTTTTCTTTTAATTGTTTCATGACGAGCTTAATAAATGACTGGATATAGCTTTCTTGGAGCTCTTTCTTTCTGTGGCTCATCCATATCGAATGCTTAGAGACTACATTTTCCACTTCAACCTTGGCTAACATACCCTGATCAAGATAAGGCTTTGCTAACAACGCAGATACAAAACTAATCCCATAACCGGCAATCACGGCTTGAATAACTTCATTTACTCCATTAAATTGAAGCTCGATCTTCGGTTGTTGTACCTTTCTTTCTTCACATAATTGTACAATTCTCTCTCTGGCTGCACTACCTTCTTCCCTCATAATAAATGCCTCAGCCATCACCTCCTCAAAGCTAACCTCCTGCTTGGCAAAAGAGTGATTTGAAGAAACTACGAACACATACTCGTCCTTGTATAACTCCCGATGTTCGAATACCCCTATATTATGTGATGGAAACGCCATATCACTATAAATCGCCACGTCTGCTTCAAAGTTATTTAATTGTTCCATGACTTCATGAGAATTAGTAGTAGAGATCTGAATTTTAACCTCCGGAAAAGATTGTTTGAATAATGATGCCCACCGGGGGATGAGTATGCTTGTGGCCAGATAATTACCTGCAATCCGAATATGGCCCGCAGGAAATTTATGATAATCCTCAATAATCTGCTGTACCTGTTCACCCATAGCAAATAACCTTTCAAGTGGTTCAATCAGTTTTATCCCAATCGGTGTTAGCACCATTCTCTTTCCTATGACCTCTAATAATACGATATTATTCTCCCGTTCAAATTTGCGGATCTGCGCTGATATAGCGGGTTGACTAATGTGCAAACGTTCAGAGGCTTTGGTCACACTTCCTGTTATCGCAACATAATAAAACAATTTTAATACATGATAGTTCATCCTGATTTCTTCCTAACTATATAAAATAAAATCATATTTAACGGACCTTCGGCCTTCTTATTATAACTATACTTTATGGATATTAACTATTATATATTGTTTATTTATAATTATTTATCTTATACTTACAACTATTCAAAAGGGAGGTTTCGTTAATGAAAGAGACAGTATTATTTCTAACCCGTCACGGGCAGACCGAATGGAATTTGCAGAAAAGAATGCAAGGACATCAAAATTCAGCGTTAACAACCTTGGGCGAACAGCAAGCGGAATGGTTGAGAGATCGTTTGGAAGGCGAAAATATAGGTGCAATTTATTCTAGTACTAGTCCAAGAGCATTGCATACTGCGCAGATTTTACGAGGAAATCGGAGTTTATCGATTCATCAGCAAGCTTCATTAATGGAAATTAACATGGGCATTTGGGAAGGAATGAACACAGATCAGATTGAACAAGAATATCCTTTACAGTACACCCATTTTTTCACCAGACCTGATCTTTTTATTCCTCCAGCCCCAGGTGAGACCTATAGTCAGCTTGAACAAAGAGTAACGCCGACTATTGAGCGTATCATTAACAATAACGAAGGACATGAGGTACTTATTGTCACGCATCGGATGACCCTGAAAGTCATTATGGCTCATTTTCTCAATAAAACATTGCAGGAATTAGGGGAACTACCGGATATTCTCTCCACAGCATTATGTAAAGTAACCCTAACTGAAAACAATACAACCATTGATCTGTACGGCGATACATCACATTATCAATAAATCAGTCTAAAAAAAGGCAACTCCGATTTAGACGGGGTTACCTTTTTAGACTTCAACTTTAAATCTCTACACTTTTGATTGTAAAGCTACGGACCTTCATCCATTTTCCTGAAATGAATTCATCAATCGTTTTCGTCTTGGGTCTCACGCAAAAACGATGTTTGCTCCCTTTATCAAATCCCACCGCTTCAAAAATCAGCCCGTCACCCATTTGCTCCTTAAAGAACACTTGCTTAAGTCCCAATCTATTTAACATTTCAAGCTTTACACTCTCAATATACGTACGTGAATACTCCTTAGACATATGTGTTCCTCCTAGTAGTGGTAGTAATATTATAAGATCAATATTTAGAAAATCAACTGAAGTTCACATAATCACAAAAAGAAAGAAGCCCGCCCATAGTCTATGGATTGGCTTCTACTGTTTGAGATGATTACGAAAATTATTTAACTTCTGTTGTTCCAGTCACTTTTCCATCAATCTTTGCAGATGCTTTCAGATCTTCGCTTGTGAAGTAAAGGTTACCATCAATCGTTGCGGTTTCAGGCAGAGTAAAACCTTTCGCTTCTACATAAACATCGCCTTTAATCGTTCCGCCTTCAACTTTCAAATTTTCACTTTGTACAGTAAACTTTGGTACAGTTAGTGTATAACTGGCAGTGATCTTGTGATCAGCGTCTTGCGAGTAAAGGGCAATCTTACGATAGATGTCGCCATCAGCTGCGCCTTTATCATGGAATTCTCCAGCTACAACAACCTCTTCAGCAATCGTTACATCATTTAGAATCGCAATAATCCAGTTTCCATCTTTGCTTACAGCCTTCGTAAATGCATCTGCTTGATTCACGATCGAGGCAGTAGTGACTGCATCTGTCTGCTCAGCAGCCGGAGCTGAAGTTGCCGCCGAATTGGTTGCTTTATCCTCATTTGCACCACAACCAGCCAATACCGCTACCGAAACCCCTGCCACTAAAATCATTTTAAATAGTTTCATTTCGTTTCCCCCTAATTTTGATTATGAATTAATTATATATTAAAATTCTTAATAATTAAGTGAATGATTTCACAAATTTGTGTCAGTATATAAAGCGGTTTCACAGCACTCTTTCTTCTCGTGTAGAATTCGTATCCATGAGTTACACCTCTTCTCGTTGACTAATTTAGGTTCTTAAATCTATTTACCCAAATTATTAAAATGATCACAAGAATCAATTTTTTCTTGGTATAAAGTCAATCGTTGACTCTGCTTAAGTGTTGATGATAATATTTGGAAATAAATATCTCAGCAAGGGAGAAGTTTACTGGTGAAAAAGACTACAATGAAGGACATCGCGCTACGAGCTAATGTCTCCGTTGCAACTGTAAGCTATGTTCTGAACCGCGTCGATAACCAAACCATTCCTGAGAAGACCCGCAATCAAATTCTGTTGCTTGCCGAAGAGCTTCATTACATTCCTAATCTAGCAGCCCGTTCGCTTGCCAATAAAAAAACGGGATTGATAGGCGTACTTGTCAATAATTCTGCTTATATGCCACCTTGGAAACTCTATGCCCAGTTCACATTTATTCGAGCTCTGGAACAACGTTTAACAGATGCTGGATACCATACGCTGTTATACTCTCTTGGTACTGACCATCCTTCTTTAGATATCATCGTCGAAAGAAAACTCGAAGCTGTCTTTCTGATCGATGTCCGTGATGAATCTTTCTATTCGATTTCCAAGCAATTTGTAGAAGGCATCCCCTTGATTTTGATCGACAGCATGATTGAAGATAAACTGTTTAAGCAAGTTCTTTACAATTATCGTTCAGCTCTCCAAAAAATAATGCCTATGGATCTTTCACAGGTATGTTTGATTATGGAGAATTTCAATAACACCCTGCTCACTCACTTTATCCAAGACAGTCTTCCTTTACCTGAGAAAGCGATATTCAAAGTTCAAAATCTGGAGGAATTGAATACAATCTTATCGGAGGGGATCTACAAAGAAGCTATAGTTATTAATGAGTTTATCGGAAGTTATGTTGAAAAATCCGGGGTATTCGCACGTCTTTCTGTTCTATGTACCTGCAATTGCCCAGAAATGCTTGGAGAAGATGTTCAGAAATTCATATTCACTGGGGATAAATCAGGCACTGCTTTTGAACTAATGCAGGAGTTATTACATCGTTCTGACTACTCTGAACAAGAGAATAATCGTTATTTTGTTGATTAATTTTTTTTAGCATTAACTTAAGCGTTTAAGTTTAAAGGAGAGTTACTAATGACAGATCCTGGTTTAGCAAAACATACATCCACCGCTGTTCAATCCTATCCAACCCTTTGGGGAAACCGGAGATTCATGCTGCTACTCAGCTCGTATTCCATTTCCTTGTTTGGAAATACCTTTCACAGTATTGCTTTAAGTTTATGGGTACTTCAGACGACCGGAAGTGCTAAAATGATAGCTATTATTACAATAATCAATTTATTGCTCAGTTCTTTCCTTGGATCCATAGGAGGCACATTCGCAGACAGGATCAATCGCAGAACCATTATGTTAATCACAGATTTGATAAGCTGCGGTCTAGC
This sequence comes from Paenibacillus pseudetheri, assembly GCF_924513355.1. NCBI lineage: Bacteria > Bacillati > Bacillota > Bacilli > Caryophanales > Paenibacillaceae > Paenibacillus > Paenibacillus pseudetheri. The sequence goes on along the minus strand of NZ_CAKMAB010000004.1, from coordinate 259,709 downwards.
AGTTACGCTTGCTTTAGCTATTTCCATGTCTTCTACATCATTCATTATCGTGGCCATATTAACGGGACTTACGACAGTCTCAGCATTATTCCAATCCCCTGCGTATCAAGCTTCAATTACCACTGTAGTTGGCAAAGAACATGTGCAAAAAGCAGTCGGGATTCTGAACCTGTCAGAGAATGTCTGTCGGACGATTGGGTATTCGGCTGGAGGTATTTTTGTAGCGAGTTTTGGACCGGCAGATGCCATATTATTTGATGGAGCTACATTTTTCGTTTCCTTTCTACTGGTTCTTGCTGTCCGTTCCCTTCCACTCCTAAACCGAGTGAATACCGGACCTAAAGAAAAAAGAAAATTTACACAGGATCTTGCGGATGGCGTTCGTTATATTTGGAGATACCCCTTCGCCCGAGCAATAATCGTCATGCTCCCCACGCTCACTTTGTTCTTTATGCCTTCACTGATGCTAACGCAAGTTATGGCCGTCAAAGTATGGAATTCTAGCCCCTTTCAGTTTGGACTCATGGAAGCCTGTATTCCACTAGGTTATATGATTGGTTCCAGCATGATCTTGTTTCTCGGCTCCAAATTAAAGAATCGCGGCTTCTTTATCATGACTGGACTGCTATGTCTGGGTCCCCTATACCTCCTGTTATCGTTCGTCACTACTGCTGCATTAGCCATTCCCATCATTCTTCTTATTGGCTTTATGTTCTCATTCTGTACATTGCTGATAAATACTATCCTCAGGCTGGAAGTTTCGGAGGATATACAAGGTAGAGTCTTCGGTGTACTAGGTTCCATTATGAGTGTAGCACCCTCACTTGGTCTTACAGCCGTATCATTCCTGTCCGATCACTTCAGTCCAGCCCCTGTCATGGGTTCCATCGGAGTCCTGCTACTACTGTTTGCTTTATTAACCTTGACCAAGTTAAAGGTGATTCGTAATTATAAGTAATTTTATATCCTATCTAATGATCATTGTCGCCCGTTTTTCCTAATTACACGCCGATCACGAAGCTCAATCAGGAATTGAACAACTATAATGATCAATAAGAAAATTCCCACGACACCTGTTAAAAACGGATAAATTAGAGGGAAAAGTACGCTTGGATAACTTTTACTAATATCTGAATAGAAGCCCATACCCATAAGCGATGTACCAGAGAACTCGATAAGCTTGACACCTAGATGATTATCACTTCTTTGAGCATAACTCAGCACTTTTTCTTCTATACTCCCATCATGTGAAATCGTGATTATTTTCCATTTTCTCTTATCCATCGGCTGGCTATCATCTGTAAGTCTTTGGACTATACTAATTTCTTTTTCTCCAGTCTTTCGATCCTTAACCGTGAGAATATCTATCCATGAAAAATATCTGCTTCCTCGTTCCCGATTAGACAGCCATACTTCATCAGAGGTTGAGATTTTTTGATCATTTAATAAAAACTGAACTTTGACAATATCACCAGGCGGGACATTTTCCTCTTCATCCCAAAGGGTCAATTCTGCTTTCCTGCCTGTATTTTCTTCTAGGATCTTAATTCGCTTATTATCAACCGTTAGTTCTTGAACGTTTAACGTGTTATATCCTTTTTCAGCATGGTTTATCTCATAACGCTGATTGATTTGATCTGAAACAATATACTCTCGGATATAGTTGAATAATGGGTTAAAAGAAATCGCTAACAAGAACAATGAAATCGTCGATAAAACAACTATTTTTTTCATAACGAACCCTTGTGAGCAATCGTCAGCTTAAAATTTTGTCTTGAGCCACCTTCGAGGCCATTTGGAACCTCATCATGCATAGGAACGAAACCTAACTTCTGATAAAATCTTCTAGCAGGTTGACCCTCTGGATGATCCTCACCAAATGTAGTAACGAGAACCTCTGATGGGGTATCGACACTTTGGAGTATATGATTAATCAGGGCTGTTGCGACTCCTTTATTTCTTTCTTCCTTTAAAACTGACAACCAGCCAATCTTGTAGTTAGGGGCATTGGTTGAAGAAAATAATATGCCTCCAAGTAATCCTGAACCTGGCGAACCATTGTTTTCTCGTACACAAAAAGCACTTTCTCGACTGATGTTTTTTTCTAAAGCTAGAGTGAAATTCGGATCATCTACCATCGGTCCAAAAAGGGACTCTACCTCTGCCGCCAGCTCCAGCCACCCTCTTATATCTTCCGTCGTAGCGTTTACTACATTCATAAATAAGTTCTCCTTTTGTAGTCTTGGCTACACCAATCAGTAAACTTTTTCTGAAAGAGTACAGTTGGATAAGGCAGTATCCCGCTGATAATTTGAGGATTTAAAGCTTTCACTGCATATAGCGCTTTGTCCGTTTGTAGGCGATACATTCTGTGCAGAAGACCACCTGTTACCTGTTCAGGTTCATTTTTCAAATGACCTAACTCATATTTTGTACATAGCGTTTCAAAATTTAAGTTATAATTCAGATTTCCCATGTTATGTATCCCTTTCCTATCAATCAGAATCCCAATTTAAACAACCACGTCGACAACTTCTCTTCCCGCTCTTTTAAGTCCCCATTTATGCGATTGAATTTACCAAGCCTGTGCTCAGAAGCTATGCTGCCATCCAGCATATATAAGACACGTTCTGCCTGAGCAGCAACCTTCGCATCATGCGTAGCTAGTAGAATCGTTGTACCCGTCTGATTAATATCTGTTAATATCTCCATAATTTCACTAGCAGCTTTAGAGTTTAGTGCACCTGTTGGCTCATCACCAAAGAGAATATCAGGCTCATTGATGATTGACCTGCAGATCGCTGCTCTTTGCAGTTGTCCACCCGACACTTGTGTAATATCACGCTCAGCGAGTGCGGAGATTCCGGTTTTTTTCATTAGCTCAGTGGCTCTGTTATTGATGGTTCTACGACTAACGATTTTAGCTCGATAAGCGGATAAGATGATATTGTCCCGAATCGTCAGGTTTTTTAAAAGATGCATCTGCTGAAAAATAAATCCCATTTGATTTAGACGCAGTTCAGCTAATTCACTCTCAGAAAGACCACTGATGTCCTGCCCTTTAAAAACAACACTTCCTGAAGTCATCCGATCCATACCGCTGATCGTATAGAGCAATGTTGATTTCCCTGAGCCAGAAGGCCCCATTATAGCTACGAATTCTCCCTTTGATACCTGTAGATGAACATCTTTTAATACCGTCTGCGGGGTTCCTTGCCCGGTTACAAAGGTTTTATTTAAACCCTTCGTCTCTAATATGAACATACTACCACCTCTCCCTCATTCGACAATCAGTTTAGATAAATTGGATTTCTTCATCGATATCGTGCTTACTACGGTTGTGAGTGCTACAATGAGCATGAAAAAAAGAGGGAGAACAAGATAAGCTATTAACGGATTAACTACAAACTGTATGTTGGATGCTCCCATAAAAAATCCGAGTAATTGAGCGAATTTTTGACCGATGGTATTAGCTGCAAAGGTTCCGAGAATGATTCCGAGACCAGAAACCAGTAGTAGCCTTACCTGATATTGCTTTCGAATATCTTCTAACGTAAAGCCAATGCTTCTCAAAATTGCAATTTGCGAGACGTCCTTCGCTAGCAGCATTTTTAGAAATAAAGCTGTAATCAATACTGAAATTGATATCGAGATGGCAATGGATAAGCCAGTAACCAGCTTTAATTGGCGAATCGTATTCCCAAGCGTCTGAGATAAATAGCTATCTAGATGAGTAACTTTGGCTGGATAAAATAACTTTGCATATTGATCCATTTTCTCCTGAACGGAAACATTCGGATTCACATCTAAAGCTACGATATACCATAGCACGGACTTCGGGTCATAAGGTAATCGGGCTTTTGCAGTTCGACCTCCATTCGTTATATCTTGGTAGATCCCGCTAACCGTCAATTTTTTCGAAGTGCCATCTACCTCCAGAAGAACGTTATCCCCTACCCTTTTGTTCCATTCCTTGGCATTCAGATCAGAAAGGGCAATCTCATCCCCACTTTCAGGGGTTCCTCCGTTAACATAGGTGAGCGGAAAAATAGAGAAATCTCCTGTTTCAACATTGATATTCTCCCATATGCCATCGCTGCCTAGCATTTTAAATCGAGAAGTAATTAATGGTGAGAATTTAGCTATGTCGGGATCCTTATTTAGCGTGGTTATCAGTTCATTAAATCGTTTCTCTATTTGATCAGATGGCTGCAAATCTATTCTCATGTCACTCTGACCTACACCCATATAAGAAATAAACCGAGGGGACTGAATAGTATTCAATAAATTCACTGGCACAAGAATAATAAACAAACAAATCACAAATACGAAGAACAATAATCCGAACATGGTTAAGCGTCCATAAACATCCTTTAGGCCTAGAAAAACATTCACATTTATATGCCTGCGTTTACTCAGCACTATTCTACTCTTATTGCCTTTCAACTCTCCCACAGTCCCTGACCTTAAAGCTTCTACTACTGTAATACGATTAAACCTTCTAAGAATAACTCTGCAAAAGAACATAATCATCCCGAAGATCAAACCGACCGCTAAGACTGGAACAATAGGCTGAAGGATCGTTTTCGGAGCAGTCCCCAAGTACAATGTGATATTCGCTGTAAACAACCGCACCACACCCAAAGATAATAAATATCCTAGCAGTGAAGCGCACGCTGCCATAACCAAATATTTTGCCAAATAGATCCTTCTAATATCTCGCTGCGAGATCCCAATTGCTTTCATGACACCAATCTCTCTATAATCCTCCTCTAAGGTAGCGATCATCGTAAACCTTAAACATAAGGTAGCAATAATCATTAGTAGGATGCTTACCAAAATAATGACTACTGCAATAATCCCATCTGTCAGCGCATTCAGCGTCTTAAACAAAGGATAGTCTATCATGGGTCCTTTGCCGGGCATATCTGAGGATTGATAGGCATTACGGAACTCGCTAAGTCTACTTAAATCGGTGATTTGAAATTCAATTAGGTATTCAACTTCTCCATGGTTCTTCTTAAGTGCATTATAATCCGTATCATTAACGACAAAGCGCTTCGAGCTAACAATAGCTGGATTCATTTGGATATCACGAACAAAATCAGTAACAATGAATTTCTTATCTAACTGTCCATTTGAAAGGGTGACCTGATCACCAATGTTCAGATTATTCTCCTTCTTATAATAAATAGGAACTGCGATTTCTCCTTCGGATACCCTTATTACTTGATTCTCTAAATTCAGCAGCAAATCAAACGATGGGTTCTGCCTTACAAAGCCGATATCCATCACGCTGTTCTCTTCCGACTTATTATTGTTACCTAAGACAACACTGGAGCCATCTATCCTTAGCATTTCTACTGTCTGTTGTTTCTTAACAAGTGGATTTGTGGAAGCGAATTTTTGAATACCTGCGTTATCTATTGGTCCAGCATGCATTTGAACGAAATGGGGAGCTTTTGATTTATCCAACAAATTACTTAAAGAACCAGACAATTCCATGATGACTTGAGAAGCACAGGCAGCAAGCAACGCCGATAACATCATAAAAATAAATAAGACGATCGTTATAATTTTATTTCTTTGAAAATCTTTTTTCACAATTTGTAGAAGCATTGAGTCCCTCTCCCCTGCGTCTCATTCATCCTCCCTGCTCGGACCTTACTCAAACATTTGCGTTACGTAGGAAAAGCTTCCTTTTTCAGCTCCCAACGTAGTCTCCATAATATAAATAAAGCTCTGAATTTTGAGAATGATCTCTTCCGGCTGCCACTTGAAAATCCCTTCATCAAACAGAAATTGTGAGGCGACCAACAGAAATTCCATCGTTTCTTTAGGATATGGACAGTGGAACAAGCTCTCCTTGATTCCCTGCTCAATCACCTCTGTCAAAACAGGGGTGAGTTTCAAAATGGTTTCAGTCAAGCTTTTCTGATGGATTAGCGCATTCTCTGCATGATGAAACTGTTCGATCATCTGACCTTTTCTCTCCGAATCAGGTTTCTGCGCCATTATGATTTGTAGTAGCTTTTCATGCACGGAGAGCTTTGGATCAGCAGCAATGGTCTTGGCAGCATCCACTCCAGCATCAATGAATCGCGTGACCACCGCATCCATAACCTCCTCCTTCGACTTGAAATAATAGTAGAACGTGCCCTTGGCAATCCCAATCTCCTGCAGGATGTCGTTCACTGTAGTTCTCACATATCCTTTATTAAAAAAAAGCATTTCTGCTGTATCTAATATTTCATTTCTGCGTTCTTCCGCTTCTTTGGAAACCCTCATGTTAATCCTCTCCATTTCACAAACTGACCGACCGTCGGTCTATTCCAATTATATACAATTAATCCATTGTGTCAATCATTCTTTTCTTTAATAACCGCATAAAAAAAGAGAATTGTTCTAAGTGAACAACTCTCCACAAATCAGCGATTCTCTTGAGTCCCTAAGATCTGATCAATTTTCTCTTTTGCACCTTCCCAGGAGGTCAATAATGGAAATCCATATTGTTCGCGGGCTCTCAAATTCCATGGATGCGGAATGCAGAGCACTTTCCTTCCATCCTGCAATGCAGGAACCAAGTTGTGAACCCCGTCATCGATCAGAAGATCGTAATTTATAAGATTCTTTCGCTTGCAGGGGAAGAAATTATCAATAGGAATAAACGGCATATGCTTCTGTAGCCAGTTCCATTTTTCAACAACTGCATTGGGCTGGGCTGCCGTAACGATAATAACATCATACGCGTTATGTAGCTTCTCCATTTCTCCTACAACATGCTCGTCGAACAATTCAAGCTCCTCATATAAACCAGGCCGCCCATAGAATACATCTTGTGTACAATCTGGATGACGTAAATGGTCCGTATTCCAATCAAGCATTTCCTCGTACTTCAGCACATGAGTGGGGAAATCATTGTTGTTATGGAATATAGCTTGCTTGACTAGATGGCATATGGTATCATCCATATCCACTGCAATTATTGGCTTTCTCATCTGTGTCCCCCATATGTTTTTTTAAATTACTATTTAAGTATACACAATGTAATTACTGTTTTCGTCTTGAGTTAGTTGAATTTCGGGTTAATGTTTTTTAAACGCCTCAACGCATCTTTGACAGATACAGACTTTACCTCTTAGTTCTATAGGTACACGTTCTAGTAGTTCAGTAGGAATTTCCGTATGAAAACACCAACATTCCTCACTGTCAGCACCACAATGATTTAATTCTTTACATAATGGACAATACCGTTGTTTAACTTGTTCATTCTTCATTTTCAAGCTTCTATTCCCCCATAGATGACTAAAACATTTCACTTCTATTTATTCACTTTTATTTTCCTTAAAATTCAAATATACTTCCTCCATAACCACCTCTGAACATTCCAAGTTTAGCGTAACTAAGGGTAGGGTTATTCAATAAAGCAAGCACAGCACTCCCCAGCATGCAATAAAGTAATTTCATATTTCTCCTCATGGATTCATTCCTCCTATAGATCTCTGCTATACCGCTATAATCCAATACTGTCGGAACAGGAACAACACCCTTTAGCCTTTCAAGCATCTGAAATTCACGAACTATTTTATCCCTATTATATGAGATCTTAACATATACATTTTTTAAGTTAATAACTCAACTTTCGCAGCTAGAAAATCATCCAAATCCCTAGAGACAGTAGGACTAACTCTATAAATTTGTTCATCTTGACAGAAAACACCTTACTTGTTTGGTATCATGGAAGTGTCGATCAACCAAACCAACAAGAAAGGTGCATAACTCTATGTTACAACAACCTTCCGTGTCTGAACAATCTCGCTTTTTTATACTTATCACAACTGTTAAAGTGGGCAAATTCTTCGAAAGCAAGCTGCGCTCCCTCCCCTAGGGCGTCATTTAACGCGCTAAGATCGGTATAGGTTGCAACACCTGAACTTACATTTGTCATCAATGTTCCATTCGACGTTCCCAATTAACGTAGACTTCCCCATTCTTTCTCTCTTTCGTTTTGTGACCAACCTTTCGTTTAACAAATGTAAATAACTACTAGGGTGCCCGAAGCCTCGGAGAAAACCAAATCTCATTAAATTCTACTAAACCACTCTTACAAAATTCTCACAAGACCGTGAGTAATACAGAATTAAGAACAAAGCTAACCTATTGCTAAGATACATCGAACGCCAGATTCATTCATGAGATCAAGAAGATCATTGCCAGCTAGTGGAAAAGGTAATCATCTACGAAAAGCAAACCGGAAGGCGATGACACGGGCTTCCCATTTGTTTCGAGCATCTTCTCTGGGCATGAAAGATCCTCCTCTGACTGATTCTGAGGAGGATTATCTTATAGCATTTAGTTGGCTTAATGAGGGACCTTCATCCTCGAGAAATCATCCATTCAAGCTCTCGGTTCGTGTTTACCTAGGGAAACGTAACCGTTGCTTTTAATAGATTGCTTGTAGTGATTAACTGGAAAAGTTACGACTAAACATATCCTTTTTAGGCAGTGCGGGTTATATTATGGGGCAAAATGCTTAGTCAAACGCCCTCTCAAATTTTCAAGCATATCCTTGGTCATGCCCTCTAAATCGTATACTGGAGAAAACCCCCACTCCTGCGTTGCCGAGGTCGAATCGAGCGAATTCGGCCAACTCTCTGCAATCGCTTGACGAACCGGATCCACATGATAGTTCAGTACGAAGCCAGGGATATAACGCCGAATCGACGTTGCAACGGTCTCCGGATCGACGCTCATGGCCGTTACGTTAAAAGCATTGCGGTGCTGAAGACGTGCTGGATCTGCTTCCATCAGCTTCACGATCGCCTCCAATGCGTCCGGTAAATACATCATATCTAGAAAGGTGCCCGCTGCAATATAAGAAGTATATTGTCCCTTTGCAAGGGCTTCGACGTACATATCGACGGCATAGTCCGTCGTTCCGCCCCCCGGAGGCGCCGTGTACGATATTAACCCGGGAAATCGCAAGCTACGCGTATCAATACCATACTTTTGATGATAATAGTCGCAGAGCAGTTCACCCGCTACTTTGCTCACACCATACATCGTTACCGGCCTCTGAACGGTATCTTGAGGTGTTCCCTTTTTTGGCGTGCCGGGCCCGAACGCGCCGATCGAGCTCGGCGCAAAGAACGAACAGCCTAACTCCCGCGAGACCTCTAGGGCATTGGTCAATCCCCCCATGTTAAGGTTCCAAGCTAGAAGCGGTTTGGCTTCGGCAGTAGCGGACAGTATGGCGGCCAGATGCAGGATTGTATCTACTTGATGCGCCTTCGCAATTTCCAGCATCGACGCACCGTCCATGACGTCCAACAGCTCAAAAGGCCCCGAATGAGCCGCAGCATTATCGCTTAATCGAATATCTGTTGCCACCACCTGAGCCTCGCCATAAAGTCGACGCAGATGGCACACCAGTTCAGATCCGATTTGCCCGAGGGCACCAGTTACTAGGATCTTTTTCATACTGCATAACTCTCCTTCCCCGATAGTCTTGTCATATCAAGCCCATCTCGCGTCCCACCCGTTCATATGCGGCTAATGCCTCATTGAGCATATCCGTCGTATGCGCCGCAGTTGGCATATTGCGAATGCGTCCCGTACCCTTCGGTACTGTCGGAAACACGATCGCTTTCGCATAGACGCCTTCCTCCATCAACCGTTTACTGAACGTTTGGGTCAAAGCTTCGTCTCCGATGATACACGGGGTGATCGGTGTTTCGCTCGCTCCGATGTTGTAACCGAGCTTAATAAGCCCTTGCTTCAAATAGTCTCCGTTTGCCCAAAGACGATCTTGCAACTCCGTACTCCGCTCCAAAATACCGATCGCCTCGATGCAAGCTCCTATTGCCGCTGGAGGGAGCGAAGTAGAAAACAGGAACGGACGGCTTCGTACTTTCAGCCAATCAATCAAATCGCGACGCCCTGCTACATAACCGCCTGCCACGCCGATTGCCTTGGACAATGTCCCGATCTGAAAATCAATTCGATCGGACAACCCGAAATGCTTGACCGTCCCAGCTCCGCCTCCCAGCACCCCTGAGCCATGAGCATCGTCTACATACGTAATCAAGTCGAATATTTCAGCGATTTCCTGAATCTCGGGCAACTTCGCAATGTCTCCATCCATCGAAAACACGCCATCCGTGATCACCATTACCTTGCCGTATGCACCGGATCTGGTAGCCTCCTCTGCCTTTGCGCGTAGATCTTCCATATTAGAATGGCGATAGCGAATGATTTTCGCTCGGGACAAGCGGCATCCATCGATGATGGAGGCATGATTCAGCTCATCGGACAAAATCGCATCATGTTGGTCCATGACGGCCGAGATGGCGGCCATATTACAGTTAAAACCGGATTGGTATGCAATTGCAGCCTCCGTGTGCTTGAATTCGGCGAGCTTCTCTTCAAGTCGCACATGCAGGTCGAACGTTCCGTTGATGGTTCGAACGGCTCCTGATCCGGCACCATACTTCTCAGTTGCCTTCACGGCAGCGGCAATAAGCCTATCGTCCGTTGCAAGCCCAAGATAATTGTTGGACGATAGGTTGATCCGCTTCACGCCCCCGATCATAATGATCGGACCGTTCGGTCCCTCCAGGGGATCGATTTCGTTATATAAACCTTTGCTCTTCAATTCGGATAGGCCGTTCTGAAGAAACGTCATTAGAATTTTACTGCTCATTCCCATCTCCCCTTCTTCTTTTTGTTCAATATACTTTATTCTCAGGTTCAGGTTGTGATTACATCCGAATAAAGCGAGTCCAGCCCTTCCATTTCGACGATATGGAAAATCGCCAATGGACTGCGCCTGATCTTCTCTTCTCTGATCAACGAATCGAACCCCTAAGTTGCCGTCATTCATCAAGGCGATTCCTTGCGATTTGTTGCGGACCGCTCCCGTAAATATAAAAAGATCCCCTTCCCGTGAGGGAGCGGGGATCTCTTGCCGCATGGGTTATTCGCATTAATCGGAAGTTATCCGCGCCCATTGCGCATCGGACAGCTTGTCGGCGATCAAATACAAGCCGATGGCCGCGACGCAGACGACCGCCATGATCGCAAACATACCTTTGCCGCCAATGGTTTCGTATAGGATGCCGCCAATAAATGGTCCAACCATCCTGCCCGCCGTAGAAGAAGCCGCTACCCAGCCCATGACTCTGCCTCTTGCCCCGGGGCCCGCCTTCTCCAGTGCCCAAGCCGGTACCGATGGGAAAACAAGAATTTCCCCGAGTGTCATGACCATCATAGCGACGACAAACTGGCTGTAATGGGTGGACAATCCGACGGCCAACAAGCCCAGTCCGAACAGAATCGAGCCGATAACAACCTGCTTCCTCGCAGTAACGGAATAGCGGTTTAATAATCTCATTTTCACCGGGTGGGAGAGCATGATGAGCGCTCCATTAATCGTCCATAGCATGCTGTACGAACGAAAGGAAATACCGTTTGCCTGCGAATGCAGCGGCACGATTGCGGCCCACTGACTGTAGCAAAGCCACGACATGGCAAAGGCGATGCATATGATGACGATAAACTTGCTCCCGTGCGCGACCTCCCTGCCATCGCCGCTCCGATTCGAATCCGCGGCTTGACCCGGCATGCTCGGCTCACGGATAAACGCGGCGAACACGACCAGAAACAAAGCGTACAGCAATGCATTCCCGAAGAACAAAGCCCTGATGGACATATCGGCGATCAAGCCGCCTAATGCCGCACCCAATGCCATGCCGATATTATGCGACACGAATATCCGATTGACAGCTTTCAGTTCCTCTCCCGGGCTGCTGGAGACCGCAATGGCATTGATGACCGGATAGACGAGACCGCCAAAAAATCCTAGCAGAGTCAGCAAAGCAGCGTAACCATAAAAGTCGCGAACGATCCCCATGGTCGCAACGATGCAGGCAGAACCAACAATTCCCGCATATACCGTCGTTTTGCCGCCCCAGCGGTCATAAATAAACCCTCCGAGTACATTGCCGATGAAAGACGCACCATTATTGAAGAGAAGCACCAAACCCGCCGCAGAAGCTGTCCGTCCGAACGCATCGTGCATATACACGACGTTGATCGGCCAGACCAACGTCATCCCGGTCGACAACAAAACGACGCAAAGTGACAGACGCGACAACATGTCGATATTTGATAAGCGTAACATTTCGCTTATTTGAATTCAGGTAACCATTTTCCGTGCGCTTCGATCAGGTCGTCGCACAAGGAAACGATTTCGTCCATAGACAATTCCGCGGATGTGTGCGGGTCGAGCATTGCAGCGTGATATATATGTTCTTTCTTGCCCGTCATCGCCGCTTCGATCGTTAGCAATTGCGTATTGATATTCGTGCGGTTCAGCGCCGCGCATTGCGGCGGCAAATCCCCGACGAATGTCGGAGTGACACCGCTTGCGTCCACCAAGCACGGCACTTCGACGCAGGCTTCCTTAGGCAAGTTCGTAATAAGGCCCGTATTCATGACATTACCGCCGATTTTGATCGGTACGTTCGTCTCCATCGCTTCGAAAATATAGGAAGCATACTCAGAAGTCCGCTTGTGCGTCAGGTTTTTGTTCCCGATCAATTCGTTCCGCATCGTCTTCCAACGCTCAATCTGGTTAACGCATCTACGAGGGTATTCGTCCAGCGGAATGTTGAATCGCTCGATCAGCTCCGGATATTGCCGTTTGATGAAATACGGATGGTATTCAGCGTTATGCTCGGACGATTCCGTGATGTAATATCCGAACTTCAACATCAGCTCGAACCTCACCATATCGTCGTGCTTCTCCTTTTGCTTTTCCGCCGCCCGCCGTTTGATTTCCGGATACAAATCGACGCCGTTTTTCGTCACTTCCAGCAACCAGGCCATATGGTTGATGCCTGCGATTTTCCATTGCACACCCTCATGATCCATCCCCAAATGGTCGAAAATGTGAGGGACGCACACTTGAACGCTATGGCATAAGCCTACCGTATTAATTCCACCGTAGGTATTCATGACATTCGTCAACACGGCCATCGGATTCGTATAGTTCAAGAACAACGCATCGGGACAAACTTCCTTCATGTCTTCGGCGAAATCAAGCATGACCGGAATTGTCCGCAGGTTGCGGAAGATACCGCCGATGCCAATCGTGTCGGCGATCGTTTGCCGCAGGCCGTATTTCTTCGGAACTTCGAAGTCTGTAATCGTGCACGGATCATATCCGCCGACCTGGATCGCGTTAACAACATACTTCGCCCCACGAAGCGCTTCTTTACGGTTACGATAGGCTTTGACTGAACAATTGCTGCCGAGCGTTTGTTTCAAGTTCAGAATGATGTTCTCCGAATCTTTCAAACGTTCCTCGTCAATATCGAACAACGCAAGCTCGAAATCCTGAAGCGCTGGCGACAGCATGCAATCCCCTAAAACGTTTTTAGCAAAAATGGTGCTCCCAGCACCAAGAAAAGTAATTTTTGACATGTAATTACCTCCATGTATCTAGTTGCAAGATTATATTTTTACCGTAGCCCGATCGCCTGGGTTCAACTCGACGAACGCCGTACTCACGAATTCTCCATTTCCGTCGCCACCGATCGCCGCAGGCGTGTCGGTTCCGTTCACGTATAACTTCTTATGGCTGCCGGAGAATCGCGCCTCCCACCGAATCGTGCGCCCCGTCCCGTTCGTCAACGTCGATTCGCGACCGTTCGCATGAGCCAGATCGATTTGTCCGCCCATTAGGGGAATATTCTTCGCTTCGATCCATTCGATCGAATCCGTCAGGCGGGACATGGTGACCAAGTTTTGACGATGAGCATCTGCAGATAAGCCCATCGCGCCCGTGAACATAGCTCCGATGACGCTATAGCTCACTTCGGGATATTCCCGTCTCTTCAGTTGCGGATCCATCATTTCTAGCAAGGCCGAATAGGCCTCCCGATTCAAGCCGTGTTTGTAGAAAATCTCAGCCAAGTGGGACTTTTCCTCGACATTCGAGCCGCCGTGATGGACAACATCCCTTAAGGCGCGGTTTTTTCTGTCGCCCGGCTCTACTAGATCGAAATAGAACGGCAAGTAGGTAGCCGAGTAATAGAAACCAGGATAACCCCGGCGATCCTGCATAAGTGCGCCGTTGAATCTGCCATTCTCTTCGTTCCACCACTCGCGGTTGTACAGCTCCCGGACTGCTTTCGCCTTATTCTCGTAAAGCTCTGCCAGAGCCGCCTGTCCACTAATCGCGAGAAAACGGGAATAGGCGCCGAACGCCGCGTATTGAGCCGCCAACACATCGCCTCCAAGAAGCGGATGAAGGCCGTCTTCCACGTAGGAGGAGATACCTCTTCGGCCGTAAGGAACGTAATGCTCCGGAAACCCGTCCTTGTCCTTATCCCAACGATCGATGTAATCGGTGACGGTCCGCTCGTAGAAATTCCGGAATACCGGATGATCCACGTAATCGCGGTCTCCCGTCCACAGGTATTGCTTGTAGCAGCAATCCAGCATGTCGAAGTTCGCGGGAAGGTTATACCAGAAGTCTGAATCATCCGTATAATCGACCGGAGCTGGGCGATCGTATTTGTCGATCTCCCAGTACGTGCACCAATCACGAGAATCGGAAATGCCCTCCGCGAACTTGAACAGCATGTTTTTTGTATAGTCCTGCAGCCCAAGCACATTAGCCCCGACACTCTGATGGCTCAAGTCGCGCATGCAGAAAGCATCCCTGCCCGGCAGCGCGGCTTCGTAAAATTTGCCGACCGGCGTTCCGTCCGAGACATAGGCTAGCGCTTGTCTCTTCGCCCAGTCGAAGCCTGCAATAAGTTGTGGACTCGAGGAGTCGATCGTCGATCGTCCGAGTTGTGGATCATGTATGCTCATTGGTGGATTCTCCTTTCATGGATTGTTGATCACGGTCGGGATTACGATTCGAATAATGCTATACCCGCCGGAGGGATCGCTATCGGATGAAGCCCCATCGCGAACACTGATTTGTACGAAGCCGTAACCTGACCTTGACAATCCCGGATGACGACGTTTCGCTTGCCCATGCTTTCCTCGAGCTCGATCACGATTCTATCGTTAAGCGTGCCGTTGACGATGAACCATGTTTTCGGTACTCGGGAGCCCGGTTTCGCGACGATATCCGCGTAAACAGCCGTAATGGCCTCATCATCGTTACTGGCAGTCACAAGCGGATAGACCAGCTCCGGATGCTTCGCAGTCAGCCGCCCATCCAGCAGAACCTCTCTCTTCTCGCGCCAGAATGACAGCCAGAACCGTAACATCCGGAGATGGGATTCGGGAAGGCGATCCAGCAACACCGATACTTGCGGGACGGCAAACAACGTGTTCACCAATTGCAGCGCCGCGTTCTCCGTCGGCTCTTCCGGATTCCACATGAGCGGATCGGCATGAACGGCGGTATCTCCAGCGAGCAGCCGAACGTCCAGCGTACGTGAACGATTCTCCAGAGCATCGTTCGGACAGTCCATCGCACGAAACATATTGCCGTATTTGCGCATGAGAGGTCCGATGTACGATTGGCGGAATTCGATCATAATATCAGGCTTGATCGTCCTTAGCCTGGACATGACGTCGCTCAAGAGACGGTCGACCGCTTCCGGTACCGATTCGTAGTCTCTTCCTTCGATATCGCTGGCGAATGTGAGATTAAAGCTGTCCACGAAATCGAGCTTAAACCCGTCCAAACCCCAGTCCCTCAGCGCGTTCTCGTACGTTCCGATAATATATTCCCTGACGTCCGGGAATCGCGGATCCAGCACACCCGCACCCAAATCTTCAAGTTTACCGAGCAGCTTATTCTCGAACGTTGGCCAGACGTTGCTGTGCTTGCCGACAAACGGAACGGAATACCAGAGCAGAAACTTCATTCCAATCTCGTGAACACGATCGACATGCGCCCTCATATCGGGAATTTTGCCCTCGAACACATCCCAATCGCCGCAATAGGCGTACCCGCGTGCGTTGTCCGCCGTTTGCCACCCATCGTCAACGATGACGGCTTCGCAGCCCATTGCTTTGGCCAGCTCGCATTGTCGTTCGACCGCCTCTGGCGACAATTGCTGATGAAAGCTGTACCAGGTCGCGTACATAGGAAGCCTTGCCGTATCCGGAACGGGACTTGGTTCGTATCCCGGCAGTGTAGACCACCATCGTTGCACGTCCGCAAGGCTTTCTTCGTATGGAATATCACGCGTATCGATATGGAGCGTCGCTTCGTAAGACCGGATCGGCGAGCTCTGATCCTGAAACAGCTTGACAGAACAAAGAAAATCCGATGTTTCTTCGTGAATGCCCGCTTTCAATTCGACCGGATTGAGCGCGTCGGAGAAAGCAAACGTCATCTTGTTATTTCCTTGGAAGCCGTAAAGGACGCAAACCGGTGCGGACGACGTCGCCTTCGAACGGTATCCGCTCTCCCAGTCCACTCGCAGTCTCTTGTTCCGATAAAAGCCCGGATGCCAGCTGGCGAACACGTCGATAACCGGAAGTTTCCAGGTCAACTCCATCGTGCCGGGAATTCTAGGTTCATCGGACTGAAGTTTCAAGTTCAAACGAATGATGCCGGTTGCCGATTGTTTCAAGGAGAGCGAAACATCAAAATCTTCTTCTCCCCCCGTCAAGGCAAACATATAACCGCCTGAAGAAATATTACGCATACCATAACTCCTCTCTATCGCGTCGGATTAACCTTTTACCGCACCCAGCGTAATACCCCCAACAAAATATTTTTGAAGGAAAGGGTAGACAAACACGATCGGTATGGTCACGACCATCGTAACCGCAGCCCGCAAGGTGACCGGAGACAACGTTCTGAATTTGGAAAGTGCGATCTGCTGATTTTTGATCTCTTCGAACGACTCCACTTCGAGCAGCAATTTCCGCAAGTAAACCTGAAGCGTATCCCAATGCCCGTTCGAGTTGTACAAGACGACGTCGAACCAAGAATTCCAATGTCCGACCGCACTGAAGACGGCGATCGACGCGAATACCGGCAACGAAATCGGAATGACAATCCGGAAGTATATGCCAAGCTCGTTGGCCCCATCGATACGCGCCGATTCGAATAGCGATTCGGGTAAATTTTGCATATAGGAAGCCATAATGAGCATGTAGTACGCATTCAATAAACTTGGGATCCAATAAACATGAAATGAATTGATCAACCCCAGCTTCACGATCAGCAAATACGTCGGAATCAATCCGCCGCTGATGTACATCGTAATCAAAAACATTAATCGCATAATTCTTCTGCCTGAAAAATGCTGGACCGTGCTAATATAAGCCAGCAAACCTGTTGCCATCACGCAGGTGATCGTACCGACAAGCACTCTCAGGATTGAAATGCCGAACCCCGAAAACATTTTATTCTCATGCAGCATGAAGCTGTATGCATCGGTCGAAAACACTCTCGGCCAAAGAAAGATACCCCCTCTCGCTGCATCCGCGCCGTCGTTCAACGAGAGGGCCAGCAAATTCAGAAAGGGATATATCATAAGCACCGAAAAAAGCAACATAAAGCCGACATTGACATAATCAAAAATTTTGCTTCCGAGCGACTTCTTTAGAAATGACGAATTCATGGGTCGCGCCTCCTGCCATTGAAATGTATCGCATTAAATGATCGACGTATCCAGCACTTTTTTCGAGAACCTGTTCGCGCCGAACACGAGAGTAATCCCGATAATCGCCTTCAATAGTCCGATGGCTGCACCGTACGAGTAGTTCCCTAGCTCGATGCCGTATTTATAGGCATACGTATCGATAACCTCGTAGTACTCCCTTGTTTGCGCGTTTCCGATCAACAACTGCTGTTCGAATCCCGCGTTCAAGATGCCGCCGATGCCGAGTATCCAGAGCAGTACGATCGTCGACCGAATGCTTGGAAGCGTAATATGCCAGATCAGTCCGAATCGGTTCAACCCGTCGACTTTGCCGGCATCGTACATCTCCGAATCGACGCCCGCCATCGCGGATAAATAAATAATGGTGGACCACCCGACGTCCTTCCACAAATTAGCTGAAGTGATGATCCCCCAGAAATATTTCCCTTCGCCCAGATAAGAGATCGGTTGATCAATGATGCCGAATCGCATGAACAAGTCGTTCAAGATACCCTCGTTGCCTAGGAGGGTGAACAGAATGCTTGCCACGACAACCCATGAAATAAAGTGCGGCAAATAAGAAATCGTCTGAATCGTCTTTCTGAATCGTTTGTTGCTCAGCTCCTTTAGCAAGATGGCCAGCACGATCGGCGCCGGAAATCCGAATAAGATACTCAGTCCGCTAATGGCCAACGTATTTCGCAAGACGATCGAGAAGTCCGGCGAATCAAAGAACATCTTAAAATGGGTAAGCCCTACCCAATCGCTCTGGAGAATCGATTTGCCGGGGATGTAATTGACGAAAGCCATCAAAATACCATACAGCGGCGTATAGCAGAATATTAGAACCCAAATGATCATGGGGATGCTGATCAGCCATAATTGCCGTTCCCGATACAAGCGTCTCATCGCGTTCCGAATTTTCATTTGCGATGGTGCCGTCGGATGTAATTGATTCAATTTGTTCACGCATACGCCTCCAATTCTTTTTTTAACAAGAGGAAGGGGAACCCCCCCCTTCCTCCCGGGCGTCCTTACTTCCAATCCTTCAATCTTCTTTGGTATTCTTCCGATTTGAATTGTTCGATCTTGTTCAGACCCGCAGCATTCAACTTATCCTGCATCTTTTTGAAATTCGCGACGCTTTCTTCCTCGGTCTTGCTCATGACCGCTTTCGACCATAACGTTTCTAGCAAATCGGTGATTTGTTTATCGGTTACTGCCAACGGATTGTCAGCCAGGATCGGAATGTTGCCAAATGTATTGTCGTAGATGGTATCTTTTAGGTTGTCGTTCAACATTTTTTTCCATTTCGCTTCTTGGTTGAAATTTTGATCGAACCAGTAGGTGCTCTTGCCATCGTCCTTCATCGTTCCATCGGGCGAAACCAAATTTAATTGATCCATGCCGATCAGCTCGCCGGCGTCATAGTCGAACGTCGAATTGAGAATCGCTTGCTTTGCCGCTTCAACGAAGCTCGGTTGGTCGTTCTCGAATTTCCAAATGGATTTATCCGTATTCGGAACGCCCCACCCGATCAACCGGGTTCCGATATCCGTCATGGTAAAATCCAACCATTTGACGATGTCATCAGGGTTTTTCGCTTTGTCCGTAATAATCGTCATATCGCCACTTCTAGCGTTTTTACCGGACATATACGATTGTTCCGCATTAGGTGCTTTCAAGGCATATTGCATGAAGCGCTTGTTTTCCGACCAATTCGTATCCGCTTTTTGCCACACTTCGTGGCCGGCGTTCCAGCCGATCCACCAAGCGCCGACATAGCCCATTACGCGGTCGGTGGACATTTTCGCTTTCATATTTTCGTATTTATTGATGAACGAGTCGGGATCAAGCAGGCCGTCCCGAAAAATTTTATTCATAAATTTCGTCAATTCGAGACCTTCCGGCGTATTGACCCAATGCGTCATTACGCCTTCCGGCGTGACTTTATAACCGTCTTTAAGACCCCAAATGCCCGCAAGCGTCGGCACAGTATAGGTCGTAACCGGAGCGTATGCCGTAAGCGCATACGTTTTTTCTCCCTTATCGTTCTTTGGATGCTTGGCTTGCATTTGCTTCAAAACATCGTAGAATTGGTCGGGCGTCTCGAATGTCGGGTTGCCCAATTCGTTCAAATAGTCATATCGCATATGAGCAGCGAAATCCGGAATCGGCAATAGTCCCCAATAGCTCGGAAGCGCATACAACTTTCCGTCGGTTAAGTAAGTTTTGTACAGGTCGCCAAGCTGCTCTTTGATGTGAGGAGCAAACTTGTCGATGAATTGGCTAAGCTCGATCGCCTTGCCTTGGGCAACCCATTTGGATACGGTTGCTTCGTCCATACCGGTGATAACTTCGGGATAATCATTCGATGCGAGCATCAGGTTTTGTCTTTCGTCGCGTTTAACGTCGTAAACGAGCTTGTTGATTTTTACGTTAAATTTATCGAGGATGTACTGCTGCAGTTGCTTAGCGTTTTTCTCCGCTTTATCTGGATTGGCTTGACCTGCATAATAGCTAAATTCAATCGTTTTCTTCGGCAGTTCCCAACCAAACTCGTTCAATTTGGCCTCCGTAGCTGAGGGTGCGGATTCAGAAGCGGATGGGGTAGCTTGCGACTCGTTGCCGCCATTATTCTTTTGTGAGCATGCCACAAGCGTGGACAGGACCAAGATAAACGCTAGAACGACCATTAAGCTTTTTTTCACAGAAATCCCTTCTCTCGTTAAAAATAAAGTTAACATCCCATAATGATACCGCTTTCATTCCGAGCCTTAAAAAAATGCTCCTCCTTCCGCACGCACTGACTTTCCCCTTTTTCAAACTCGTCAACAATGCACAGCATGTTTATTTAGTAAAACAAACAATGACCGTGGATTTATTTTACTAATATTATCGCTAAATTTCAATACATTTACTGAAATATTTTACCCAGAAGAGTATCACTTGAACATCGATACTTTTCTGAGTGAAATGAACTGCAGCAAATAAGGGATTTAGTTGCTGGTTAGGGGGGGCAAGAACGACTTCACTGCTTACCATGTGAGGGAGGGAAAAACAAGTTGCTTCAGGTTTGGAAGAGAGGGTAATTCATCATGCAAGATCAAACGAACGAAAGCCAATAAATCCAGTCCCGAGTTAGACTGCCGTTTTTATCGAAGTTCTATTCAAATACCGGGAGTTCAGGAAGCTCGTAGCAGTTCTTCCATACGGGGCATTTAGCTCTTAGCATCACTATTTAGTAAATCAATACTAGTATTTCCGCTTTCCGATCCGCAGCTATTCCTAATAACAAGATTTGTAGGTATTGTGACATGAAGAGGGATTACACGCCCATTGAAGCGATCGACCATTAATTTTACGGCTGTCCTTCCCATCTCTTCGGAAAATATTTTTATGGTTGTCAACGGAGGAGTGACGAAAGAAGCGAGCGTAATATCGTCAAAGCTCACGATAGCAATGTCTTCAGGTACTTTGAACTTGGACTCGCTCACAGCCCTCAAGGCCGCAATCGCCATTGGATCGCTCCCAATCAAGTAAGCTGTAGGTCGATCATCCTGTTCCAATGCTTGTCTCATGAGCGCATACCCTTCTTCTGTTCGCCATTCCCCCACAAAAACGTGCTTCGGATTATAATATCCTGCTTCCTTCATGATCGCTTCGTATTCAACTTGACGAATATCCGTAGCATAACATCTACCGCTTATTTTACGAATATAACTGATTCCGCCGATATAACCGATTTTTCGATGACCAAGATTGATTAGATGTTGTATGGCCTGTCTAGTCGCCTTCTGCAAATCGAACATAACGGAGTCGAATTTATCATCGATCATGTAGTCAATGGAAATAACTTGTTTCATCCGTGTCAAGTGGTTCAGAAGCTCGTTGTGTACTTTTCCGATGATGATCAAACCATCCAGCTTATACGAGTCGATAGCAAGCTCAGATTCATCCATGAGCCGGAATATCTTGGATACGTTGATGTTTTGTTTAACGCATTCTTGTTCAATTCCTTGTCGAATAGACAAAAAGTAGGGGTCCGAAAACTCCAATTGCTCCGAACACGTAATAAGCAGCCCTACGTTTTTCTTCACTATTTCTGTATCAACCAGTCTTTTTGAATGGGTTCCTCCCTTTTGGTAACCCAATGCTTTAGCCGCCGCAATGATTCTCTGTCTCGTATCTTCTGAAACCTGTAATGTATAGTCTTTGTTCAATACGCGCGAAACCGTAGCACTAGAAACTTCCGCTTTTTTCGCAACATCCTTTATTGTGACCAATTCATCATCACACTTTCGATTTAATTTACTAAATATTTTACCAACAAGAATTGCAAATAGCAATGAAATTTATTTGCTTGTTAAACCTAAGCATAAGCTTATTCCTGCGTAACGAATCCATCGATGCCTATTAAACTCTCAGCTGAAGAACAATTTAAGATGGCTGGAGATGAGCCCGTTCGTTACGTTTTTGCTCATGAAGTGGCTTATGCTTACCAGCATCAAAAATGGGATATTAACAAGCTTGGATACTCTAAGTATGTTTCCTCTTCTGATCCAGCAGGTGACAAACGTGGTCTGGCATTTTATAAAAAAGAGCTAAAAACACGTAATAGCGCATCGGGATGGGCACCGATCAATTGGAGCAACGTCAAGTAGAACAAAACTACAGTCACGATCAAAACTTGAATCTCTTTAATTAGTCACAGGCAAAACGCAGGTGGTGTGTACGATGACGGAGCCTTTGATCTCTTTGGCATTCGATGGGGGATGACTTTACAAGACTTCGGCAGCGTCAGTCGTTTTCCTCGAACCAGCTAGCAATCCATTAGCATGTAATCCGCAGTGAATCCTGCACCCAAAGCCCGTTCCAGCAAGGCAACAACCGCATCGGGATTCCGAAAAAAGGCCTCCATTCGATGTTTGTACCCGCTGCTGCGTTTCGAAAGATTCGAAGTCATTTCGCACAACCGATTGGCCAGTTTGGCTGAAGACAGCATGACAAAGTCAAGCGAGCGAAGCTAAAACCGTCTGACCAACCTAGGGTTAGCATGGTATAACCTTTGATGAATTTGCCCGTGGAATGGTCAAAGACTCGTGCCAGTAACTCTGCTTTTTCGCTCCGGTCTCGGTTCAAAACGGAATCGTCGATGATGAACACACTCGCACACGCGTAGAAGAGATAAGCGATTCGAAACCCTGCACGATGCGAAGACTTAAGATCTGTAAAAAGCGCCGCCAAGCAAAAGAAGCTTGATTCAAAAATCGATAGATGACGTCTTTGCCGGGAAGATCTGTTCCACGGTTACTTTCCAAGAGCCGAAACCAGTTCTTTTCTTTGAAGACCAAAGAGAAAAGGATTTGGAAATGCCTGCGTGCCGTAAGACTTTACCGATGTGGAGAGTGGTAAAAAGTTTGGCAAAGCGAGACTGTTCAGACAGGGAGTGTTGTTGTAACATAGGGTTACGCACCTTTCTTGTTGGCATGGTTGGTCGCACTTCCATGATACCAAAAAAGTCAAGTGAGGTGTTTTTTGTCAATACGAGTAAATATATTGAATTCTTCTTACGCCCTCAGAGGCTTATGCCAATTTTCCAGGTGCGAAAGTTGAGTTAATAAGAGTAAGTTTATAGAATTCAGAACTAAACGACTCCGAAACATCTTCAATATTTAAGACACTTAGCTTAAAAATTCCAATTAATTTATGTATGTATGGATTTCAAAGTTTATTCTATTGAACTCAAACGGGAGATTTGAAGTGATGAAAGTTAACAATAAAGAGTTTTTAGATACCATACATAGTGATCTACTTGCCACCAAAGAACTTGTATATACCCCTTGCAAGTTTGATTGGTCTAAACCTATTCTTGAACCACAAAATGCTGACTATGGAGCTTATTTATTCAACTTAAATTCTCTTACCATTAGATTCCGTGTTGCAAAAATCACACCTACAAAGATCGGGCAGTTTGTCACGCTATGGGAGAGAATTGGAGATGGCCCCATCCAACCCTATGATATATCAGATCCTGCCGATCTCTTCGTTATAAGTACGCGCAAAGAGAATCACTTTGGTCAATTTATATTTCCTAAAGCTGTCCTAGGTAATCAAGATATATTATCCAATAAAGGTGAGGGTGGAAAAAGAGCAATCCGTGTGTACCCGCCATGGGATAATCCCACGAGTCGTCAGGCTCTAAAGACGCAAAAATGGCAGTTGGAATATTTCTTAGAAATACCAACAGATAAGCCATTAGACTTCCTTCGTTCTCAAATGCTTTATAATTTCCCGGTAAATAATACGGTCTGACCAATCTCCTCAACATGTTTCTTTTCCGCCCATAAAATAAAATAATTATACAAGGAATCTCCTATTTTCACCGCTTCTGGATATTTCATAATAATAGCGGCCTGATGATTCCATTCTCTTCCTGATCAGCAGAAGGCACAATCAATCGTGCTTTCTCTTCCGATTTTAGCCCCTCTAGTGTCAGTTCAATGATTTGTGGATCGGAGCCATAAGGCTTCAGTTGATGAAACGCATCCATGTTTGCTACTTCATCGATGGATAACCTCTCTCCAGAAATAGCGGATAATTGAAAAAATCCGTCGTTCCCCTGATACCTCTCCGCATATTCTGGATTCACTACCCATTTGAAGGGATACTTCAAACGGACCTTATACTCTTTTGAAGTATATGTTGACAACCCCGATGGCTTGAGCAGCATTCCGATTCCAGTACTTACTAATGCAATAACCGCAATAATCAGGATCCATAACCACCATCTTTTATACGTTGATGTATTCACATTATCCCCCTAAATCGATATTTGGTTGACATGCCCAGCATGAGGAAATAAGATATAACCAAACATATGAGCAATCATTCATATGTATTAGTGAGGAGGAAATTACAATGAGTAATCTAAAAAATATCCTATCCCTAATTCTTTTCTCCATATTCCTTATTTCTTACCTTTTGAAGCTCGTAATACTTTACAAGAAGAACCACATTAAAGGAAACGTATTAGCTAAAGGAAAAAAACGATCTATGATCCATTATACCGAGCTATTCGTTAAGACTACTACTTTTGTGTGGGGAGCAGCGTGGTTTACGGTTTCCTTAGCGGAGTCATACATAGTTACACTAGTAGGAGAACATTTTGATCATCCGGCGATTCACTTTATCGGTGTTGGTGTAGTAGCCCTCGGATGTTCCATTTTCATACAAGCAATGATTGCCATGCGCACTTCGTGGAGAGTTGGGATTGATAAGTCTACTGTAACAAAGCTTATCACGCACGGTATATATAAATATAGCAGAAACGCCGCATTTGTCGGTTTTGATCTCATGTTTCTGGGATTGTATCTTATGTATCCAAATCCATTAACACTTATTATCTTCATTCTTAACATTGTTGCCATTCATTTACTAATTCTTCAGGAAGAGCAACATTTAAAGTCCGTATTTGGAGATGAATATATTCAATATTGTAATAATACACCTAGATATATTTTATTTTGAACCCTTACTTACTGTAAATCCTATCCGTTCAAGCACGCTACAATTTACATTTTTTACAATATCCGAAAACATTCTCTTAATGTAATTACTATAGTATGAGGTTGTAAACATACATTAGGAGGGAAATTATGAAATCACCGAAAAAGTACGGCGTTAAGACGGCAATTGTAGCGACTGCAGCAACTGCTCTCTTCGTTTCCAGCGTAGTCACTACACAAGCACCAAATCAGGCCAATGCAGCTTCATCGAACACAAGAAATGTGATTCTGTTTGTCGGTGACGGAATGGGTACTGCCCAGCGCAATGCCATCCGCCTAGCTACAGTAGGTGAAAAAGGAAATCTAGCGATGGATTCTATGCCATATGCTGGACTAATTCATACAAGCTCCACTGTCCCTGTTACAGATTCAGCTGCTTCAGCCACGGCCTATGCCAGCGGAGTCAAGACTTATAATGGAGCCATCGGGATGGATGCAGATAAAAAGTCCGTCCAAACCATTATGGAGTATGCAAAATCAACAGGGAAATCTACAGGTGTTGTAACTACCAGTCAAATTACTGATGCTACAGGCGCTGCCTTCGGTGCTCATGTCGAAGATCGCTCCAAACAAAGTGACATCGCTCTGCAGCTCCTGACCAAGAGCAAAGTTGACGTTCTTCTCGGTGGAGGCGAAGATTTCTGGTATCCGGCAGGAAATCCAGGTAAGTTCGCAGATGAGCCAGCTGAAGATCCTTCAGAGAAGAGCAAAGGTACGCAAGGGAACCTTGTAGACAAAGCTAAACAGCTTGGATACTCTTACGTAACGAACAAAACAGATATGCAAAAGGCGAAAAGTGGCAAGCTTCTCGGGTTATTTGCAAATGAGGAAATGTTCCAGCAAGAACCAGAGGGTGAAGGAGATATCTACAACCCGGTTGTATCCCTGCCTGAAATGACGAAAAAAGCGATAGATACTCTTGCAGCAAATAAAAACGGATTTTTCCTGATGGTTGAAGAAGAGGGTACTGACGAATTCGCACACCAAAACAATGCCAAGATGACGATTAAAGCGGGGCAAGAGTTGGATAAGTCCGTACAGGTCGCCAGAGACTTTGCTAAAAAGAATCCCGATACCCTTGTCTTAGTTCTCGCCGACCATGAAACAGGTGGATTCTCTATTGAAGCCATAGACGCTGAAGATGAATCAGGTGACGGCATTTCCAAAGAGGATGGTCCGTTCTCCATCGCTAACTCCAAGCAAAATTTCGTTGTAGACTGGACGACTTCAGGTCATACAGCAGTGGATATTCCTATTACGGCCATGGGCAAAAACGCTCAGTTGTTTACTGGAGTATACGAAAATACCGAAGTATTAACTAAGATCGCGCAAGCCATGGGCATTAAAGTGAAATAATAAGATCCAACAGGTTAAAAGACTAGCCAGACTTTCTTGGTTAGTCTTTTTGATTTTTACTAAATTCGATAAAACGGGAGAAGGAAAATATATCCTAATATAGAATATCAACAAAGTACAGTTTCTTTTACATCCACAATTAGGAACTACAATCAGGAGGGAATTTAATGGGCAATTTTTTGGGCGGCTTATTGGGAAACTATTCAGAGGTAACTATTCCAGAATTAAAGAGTCAATACGGAGCTTATCTTATGCCTCAGGAAGAAATTCAAATGGGCTTTAAGTTGATCCGTGATGCATTCATTATTACAGATGATAGATTAATTCTTATTGATCACCAAGGGGCTACTGGGAAAAAGACCCGTGTAGCTTCGATCCATCTCAGCTCTATTTATGAGGTCACTATGGAGACGGGAGGTACCGGATTCGATGATTGTGAAGTCACCCTCCACTATATTACCTCGCCCTATCACAAATCCAACAACTTACAGATTGCATTCTATAAATTTGAATTCGGGAAAAAATTCAACGTTCAACCGTTGTATACTGCACTACTCAGTATTGCACATGACAATTATAAACGTATCAATTCCTAAGCTTAAGCTATTCTATATTCAATTAACCAAAAGAGAGACCCTAGGGTCTCTCTTTTGGTTAATTCATAATTCATCTCATTTACATTCAGAATCAAGACTTATCCGGATCATTTCTTATCTTACCTTAGGGATTTCATTTGCACTAAAAACCTTGTGATTTTCAGAACATGATATTCCAAACGGCACTTGGAAAGGTTTGTACATTAATTAACTAAATACATTTATTTCCAGTATCGATAGGTCAATAAAAGCAGCATATCGTTCAGCAGCTTTACACACAGCTTCTTCAGCATTTCCAAGCTCTCTAAAAGGATGAATGACTATCTCAATTCCTTTTTTCTTAATCGAACGTTTCCATGTACCTATAACTTGGCCACCTACGACAATCATAGGCAGGAAAACACCGTTGTTGCCAGGAACAATTAAAGGAGCCGTCTCAGGTTCAAGTACAGCACTCCGGTCTTTATAACCAAGAATGTACTCATCGAAACCCGGAAGTAAATAGATACCTGACTCTTCATCCGCTGGAACTACTCGATGGTTAGACATACAATACTCACTGCCATTTATATCTGTCGATTGAAGTTCTTTTTTCACAGATTCTAGCCCTCGTCTGGCATCTGTAAGGGTTATGCCTGCCCACCAAGCGAAGTCCTGAACGGTCGCCAATCCACGAGCTGTAAAATACCGCAATGCGAGTTCTTGCAACGATTGTTCGTAAGATAGCTCTCGGCAATCTGGCACCCATTCCTCTAACAATACAATCGTTTGCTGTTTACCATTCATCGGGCCAAAACAAATCAGTCCTTGATAGGCACTATTCCAGAGCATATGATAACCGCGTTGATTCCCCGTGTGGATGCCCTCCTCTTCTATTAGCTGAAGTAGGACCGAACGATCCATTTGCTTCCCGCCCTTTAAAGCATCCACTATAATTTCTCTACAGCGCTCCAGTGTTTGATCATCAAGTCCAAGCTCAGCCATTCGCCGCTTCGTTTGTGATGCTAAACGTGGTGCAGAGAGCTGTAGCATCCACTTCACATCTTCTGCCGGGACGAAATGAAGCGTACCTCGCAGCGTCCAAGTAAGAATAATCTTACGCTCAGCGATTACACGCTCTATATCAGCTAATTTCGTAGCAGGAGAACGTAGTCCGATGGCCCAAACCGCCTGCATATAGTCTTGCGCTTGCATAGCCCCCATTTTTTTCACGACCTGCTCTGGTGTGTGATGTAAAGAGCCTGAAATCATTTGATTATACAACCTGCTATTAGCAATAAGGGTATTAGTCACATTACTCCTCCTTTTCAGAAATGAATTC
Source organism: Paenibacillus pseudetheri (assembly GCF_924513355.1). Lineage (NCBI taxonomy): Bacteria > Bacillati > Bacillota > Bacilli > Caryophanales > Paenibacillaceae > Paenibacillus > Paenibacillus pseudetheri. Next base: position 231,238 of record NZ_CAKMAB010000004.1, on the reverse strand, counting down.
TTAAATTATACACTTCCAAAAATTCGATGAAATAGCTAAGTTCTTCATGCTCATGTCTATGTCGATATTACTATTGATTCTATTGAATTACGAGAATAAATTAGGATATGAACTCCGTTCCATTGCATAATGTGCAATAGAAAGTCATATACAGACCTCAAAAAAAGGTTTCTGTTGCACTTCGTACATTAGAATTTACTGAAAACCTTCAAAAAAGAGATTCAGCCTACATTTGATTGTAAAAAATGCAACAGAAATCAGATCCGCTTACTTTCAGATCTATTCTGTTGCACAAAATACAACGTAAGGGTTGAATTGCCCTTAATACTACACGAAAGAGGTGTTTTCTTTAACAAAGCCCTACTTTTTAAAAGAAAAACGCTTCTTCTTCCGCTTGCTTCACTTGCTGCATCGCATTCGTGGTGTTCACCAATTCATTAGCTAGTCTATTCAGTCTAAAAATAATATCATCATCCACAATTACTTTTCGGTCATATTGTTTCTCTTCAATAAAAACATACTTAGGAACCACCGCCGCTCTCATATAAGAGAGGATCGGTTTCAGTTGTTGTTCTGCCACTAAGTAATGTTTTGAAGAACCTGCAGTTACTACAATACCGATAACTTTATCCTTAAACCCATTAACCGGGAGTAAATCAAATAGATTCTTGAGTGTTCCTGGGATCGAAGCTTGAAAAACAGGGGTTCCGATGATATACGCGTCGGCCTCCATGATTTTCTCCAGAACGAATTTGGTATCACCTGTATAGTCCATGTAGCTTCGTCCATCACTAAACTCTAGCTTATAATCGCCTAGATCTATTAGTTCTACTTCGAAATCCGGATGCTTCTCTATAATATTATTAAGTACTTGCTGTACTGCGATTCTAGTCTTCGATCCAACAATAGACCCTGATATCCCAATGATCTTCATAATAACCCCTCCTTCTTATTTCTTAGCTGTAGCGCGTCTTACGGCTGGTGCTACTTCAGCTGCAAACAAGTCAATAATTTGCTCTACTTGAGCATAAGGTAAACCACCCACATCAATCTGAGCTAGAAAACGGTTATGGCTATACATCTCATGTTGATAGAGGATCTTCTCTACAATTTGTTGTGGGCTTCCTACGAGCAGCGCATTTCTCACACTCATTGCTTCAGCAAATTGTTCCTTCGGATAGTAAGACCCACGAAGCTCCTTCATCAAGTGATTGATATAAGGATAATAATCGCGGAATGCTTTTTGTGAGTCCGGATCGATATACATTAATGAAGTTGTGCTGACAGGAAGCTCCGCTGAATTAAATCCTGATTGCGCTGCAACCATACGATATGCGTCCACCGAACCCTTAAATGCAGATGACGGTCCACCAAGGGTCGTCAGCATCATCGGAATCCCCATTCTTCCCGCCTTAATTGCACTTGCTGGAGGTCCCCCAACCGCTCGCCAAATTGGCAACTTTCCATTTAAGGGCTTAGGGAAGATTTCCATATCATTTAATGCAGGGCGGGATTTACCCTCCCACGTAATACGATCGGACTCATTTATTTTCATGAGCAATTCAATTTTCTCTTCGAACAATTCTTCATAATCTCTTACGTCATAACCAAAAAGTTCATAGGCCCCGAGACGCGATCCACGTCCAGCAACAATCTCTGCTCTACCGCCTGATAACAAATCCAATGTTGCAAAGTCCTCATATACACGTACAGGATCTGCTGTACTTAGCACAGTTGCTGAACTGACAAGCTTTATACGTTCGGTTGCATTTGCAATGGCTCCAAGGACTACCGAGGCTGCTGAGGTAATGAATTTCGGTTGATGACTCTCGCCTACTCCAAATACATCTAATCCAGCATCCTCAGCTAATTTGGCAGCCGCTACGATCTCTTGAATCCGTTGTCGTTCACTAATTGCTTTTCCTGTTAAGGCGTCTGTGGTGTGATCACCTAACGTGTATAAACCTAGCTCCAACCCTTTTTTCTCATCGATTCTATATTGTTCCATCATGATTATGTCCTCTTTTCATAATTGTATTAGGTTTAGCGGATAGGATGAAGCTTCGATTCAATCTCTTCACGACGTTCTTCCAGAAATGAAGGTAAGGTCAAATTCTCTCCTAGCGCGTCAAAAGTTTCATCAATCTCAAATCCCGGGCCATCTGTAGCAATCTCAAAAAGAATATGGTTCGGATCCCGGAAATACAAGGAATGGAAGTAATAACGATCAATAACCCCTGTATTTTCAAAGCCTGCAGCAGTGATCTTGGCGGCCCATTCGGTTAATTCTTCGACATCCTTCACTCTTATAGCCACATGATGGATGCTCCCTTTACCTGGTCTCTCCCGATCTTTGTCATTTACTTCTTTGACCTGGAGCTCGGTGTATAAACCACCCTTCCCCGTTTCATATATATCTACCATCACTTTCGAATCCCCCATGGAGGGTACTGTCCGAACTTGTGTATAGCCTAAGATATCTTCCAAAACCGCCTTTGTGCGACTAGCCTCACGTACAGTCAATTCAACGGGTCCTAACCCAACGATGACATACTTTGGAGGGATGTCTTCTGTAATCCACGGTTCAACTAGCTCGATACCGTTATCTTTTTCAGCCGATACTAAATGGACCGTCAATTCATCTCTATCATAAAAAGTAAGCGACTTACGTTCCCCGATACTTACAATCGCTTCATGAGGAACTTCAAAAGAATCTAATCGACTAGCCCAATACGACAAGGCTTCATCGTTAGGAACAAGAAGGGAGAAAGAGCTAATACTGTTCGTCCCTTTACGGGTCTGACCTGCATTTGGCATTTCAAAGAAAGATACTTCGGTTCCAGGAGCACCATTACGATTTCCATAAAATAGATGGTACATGGATGGATCATCTTGATTGACCGTTTTCTTTACAAGTCTCAGTCCCAGTACCTCTGTATAAAACCATAAGTTTTGTTTAGCGTCCTTAGTAAGCATAGACACATGATGTTGTCCGTTTATGGGTTGATGTTTCATTTTAAAAACCTCCTAAATGAATTGTGTTGGATTTAAGTTTACTAGTATACTGATGAGAAAAAAAGTAAGCTTTATTATCAATAAAGCTTGTCGTTACTACTGAACACCTCGTGGGAGTCGATTCACATCTTGACTATGCCGATGAATCTTCTTAAGCATGTTGTAGAACACTTTCTTCTCCTCGTCCGTCAATGGATCGAATAACGAGGCTTGGAAATCCGATTGCAAGGGCAGTACCTTTTCAATAAGTGTTTGGCCCTTTTCCGTTAAAGTAATGTACTTCACTTTCCAATCCTGTTTGCGTTCAATCCATCCTTCTTTCTCTAATCTGCCAAGCATATGGGATACCCCACCTTTAGTAATGGTTAGATGCTCGGCAATTTCCATCTGTGTTACAGGCTGATGTAATAATATTTGTACCAAGGTATCGAATTGATTAACTGTTAAGTTAAATTGCTTCAAGAATTCATTGGAAAGATCGTTACTATTCTCATATACCCTAACCAGCCGCAACCAGATCAATAAGCTTAATTGGTTATCTTCAGTGAATCCATTGTTTCTCATTTGGTCACGTCCATCGTTTGTTTATTTTATGTGTTATTTGATTTGTTAATATGAGTATACTAGTAAACTGAAGAGGAGTCAAGCTCAGTAGAAATCCTATACGCTTGCCAAATACCACTTCGGAATATAGGTATTATAATAATCCGTCCAATGAAGGAATAGCTTCTTGCGCATCCTCCCCATCAATCCAGTCAATAAGGAAATATACAGTCTGACCTGCATTGCACACTCCAAACTGAAGGGGTCTCGACATTAAAATATCTTTATCCTCCAATAGCAGGATAGCTTCGTATTCCCGTTTTTTCTGATCATATTGAGAGATATCCGACGTTCTCAGCAACAGTTCGCTACCGCCAATGGTCTTTATGTAGTTTTTCTTATCCTTTGATCAACCCTTATGAACGGATTCAAATACCACCCATGTAGAAGCATTCGGGATGTCACTATAGAATGAAATCAATTCACAACCTCCTTTTAATCAAACTGCTTCACAAAATAGAAAAATTTTCTTATTTATTTCTTAGAAGATTATTTTATTCAATTGATGTTGGAACAACAATAGTGTATGATGCATAGTATAGATCGAATACTGTATGACACATAGTAATTATAAGCGGCTTCGACGTCCTCTCAAGGACAGCAAGCGTTTAAACCAAAAATATAAGAACAATTTATAAGAGATTATAAATCCTTATATTTTAAATAATGAGGTGGGTGAATGAGTACTTTATTAAATTCTTTAATCACAGAGCTTAGAAGAGGTACGTTAACGCTAGCCGTTTTAAGTCAATTACGAACACCCCAGTATGGATATTCGCTCGTTCAATTGTTGGAGGAATCCAGCATCACCATCGATCAAAGCACCCTATATCCATTACTTCGCCGATTAGAGAAACAGGAATTAGTAACGAGCAGCTGGGACACATCCGAGAGCAGACCCCGTAAGTATTATGTTCTAAGTGACTATGGCGTAGAAATTTTTTTACAGCTAAAGGAAGAATGGCTTAAGAATTCGAAAGAACTCTACGGCCTATTACAAGGGGAGGATGACCATGAAGCTGATTGAGATTTACATTCATGAAGTGACTCGGAGGTTACCAGAACAAAATCGGGAAGACATCGCTTTAGAATTACGATCAACCATCGAGGATATGTTACCGGATGATTATGACGAAAAAGAGGTAAAAGCCGTCCTTACAAAATTGGGCAATCCCGCTATTTTAGCAAGTGAGTATCGCGATCAGCCCATGTATCTCATCGGCCCACGCTATTTCGATTTATATGTTACGTTATTAAAAATGATTATACCGATCGCTGTAGTTGTTTCTTTAATCGCTCTGGTTGCTGATCACTTAATTGGATATAGCGGCGATAAAACAGTTGCGGATATTGTTACTACAGTTATAAGTACAGGAATTGGAACCTTCCTTGAAGTAGGAATCCAAGTCTTTTTTTGGATAACTGTTGTGTTCGCTATTATCGAACGTGGGGATAAAGGAAAGGAAGGTCATCCACTTACTACAAAATTAAGGAAATGGACTCCTGATGATTTGAAGGATATCGCGCTTGTCCATAAGAAAAAAGCAATTACAAGCTTCGAAGTGTTCGGAAGTTTACTGTGGACTGCCATTTGGGCTACTGTTTATTTTAATGCTGAACACCTGATTAGAGTCTATAGAGGGGGAGAAGGCGCACATAACTTCGTAGCCCCAGTTTTTAATCAGCATGTGTTACTTGATTATTGGCCTATTATTTTTATTGTGATCGGATTAGAAGTCGCATTAACTATATATAAATTAATCAAGAGACAATGGACTAGAGAATTAGCATTATGTAATACGGGCCTCGAGCTTTTAGTGCTTATTGTATTCGCTATTATCCTAATAAATCCAAATGTATTTAACCAAGAATTCATTAACTACATGTCTAATTTATTAACCACTACAATTAATCAATTTGAAACGGGGTTAGTTGGTGGCGGAATTGCCTTATTGATTATTGTTGCGGCTATCAATATATACGAAGGCTTCCGCAAGGCCAGAATTTAATATTTTCAGTAAAAATGAAACAGATCCTAAGGTCAAGGGCCCTAGGATCTGTTCTCGTGAGAGATCATATAAATTAATAACAATTATGCAAAAAGCTCCAGCTCAATAACCGTATCTATCTCGTCGGGAAGCTTAGCCCCTTTTAATGTAATAAACGCTCCACCGTCAACATCCGAATATTCCTCAGCCATCCACGGCACCTCCACCTTTAGCTCAGTGCCATCACGTAGTAATCTAGCTTTTTTAATCTTCCCTTTCAAGCCTTGGAAATAGATCGGGCCAATTCCACGGTCGTAGACGTGCGCATACAACTTGTTACCCTTTTGCGTATAACGTCCCCACTCTGGCTTAGGCAGCGAAGACTTCCCGCATCCATAAATACTATCGCCATTAAGGCGCATCCACTCCCCAACTTCGTCAAGGATAACCAAAGATTCCCTTGTCATTTCACCTTTAGCATCCGGTCCAACATTAAGGAGGAGGTTGCCATTCTTGCTGATACATTCGACCATTGAGCGAATGACCTGCTGCGTTGATTTATAATTTTTATCTTCGGAATGGTAACCCCAGTTATCGTTAAGCGTAATGCATGCTTCCCATGGTATGGATTGACCATTCACGTCAACAATGCCACCGGGAGGAATGATCTGCTCTGGAGAAAAGAAATCTCCAGCATATTCTTCTAGCTCGGCCGCGCGGATATTCCCACCCAAACGATTGTCGATAATAATATCCGGCTGGATAGAGCGAATCATACGGATTAGCTCCGTTGCTTTCCATTTTTCTCCGGTCATATTGTCGTAAGAGAAGTCAAACCACATGATGTCGATTTTGCCGTAATTCGTCAATAGTTCCTTCACTTGTCCATGCATATACTCCAAGTATCGATCAAAATCAATTGGCTTGTCTTTAGCCGCTTCATTGTCCCGATCCGGATGAGCTTTATCACCATATCCAGGGTAATCATCATGATGCCAATCAATAATAGAGTAATACAGACCTACAGCAATACCTTCCGCCCGGAAAGCGTCTACATATTCTCGAACGAGATCACGTCCAGCAGGCGTGTTAGTCGCTTTAAAATCTGTTAGCTTGCTATCAAACAAGCAGAATCCGTCGTGGTGCTTGGTCGTAAGAACCGCATACTTCTGGCCCGCTGCCTTTGCTGCGCTAGCCCACTTCTTCGGGTCATATCGAGATGCGTCAAATTCATCGAAATACGTCATATATTGCTCTCTACTCATTCGCTCGTTCCCACGTATCCACTCACCTCGTGCTGGAATGGAATATAATCCCCAATGAATGAACATACCGAATCTATCCTGCAAGAACCATCTCGTTCTTTCTTCTCTTGTACCCATCTCTTCAGCTCCTCCGTTTTCGATAGCTTTGATAAATAGTGCAGATAGTCTAAACGGTATGAAATAATGCCGCAGCGCCTATAAGACCTACATCATCCTTCAGACCTGCTGATTCAATAGTATAAGTTCCTTTATACGGCTTCATGACAAGTTCCTCTGTTTTCTCTCTCAGCGCCGGAAACAGTAGTTCACCAGCTTTGCTTACGCCTCCACCAATGACAATACGATCAGGATTAAACGTATGTACTGCGTTAGCTAATCCAATCGCCATATAATGAATCGTCCGCTCAATCACCTCGACAGCCACCGGATCTTTTAGTGCCATCGCTTCGAAGACGTGTCGAGAATTAATCTTTTCACCACTTCTACTAGCCAGCTCTGTAATCATCGACGTTCTGCTCTCCATACTCCGCAATGCCATGTCCCGAATCGCTGTACCCGAAGCAAATACTTCCCAGCATCCATATCTTCCACAGCTGCATTCCGTTCCGTTCGGGTCAATAATATTATGACCGAGTTCTCCTGCAAATGAGTTCGTGCCGAGCAGTAGCTCACCATCCATGACAATTCCAGCTCCAATTCCTGTGCTGAAGGTAACATACACCATGTTGTTCGAGCCTTTGCCAGCTCCTCTTACATACTCGCCCCAAGCCGCAGCGTTCGCATCGTTTACCACTTTCACTTCTATGCCAAGTTCTGACTCCATCCAATGTTTCAGTGGAACATTATCCCATTCAGGAAGATTGGTACCGTGAATTACGATTCCATCCTGGCTATTCACAGCTCCAGGAGAAGCCAGTCCGACCCCAATCAGCGGTCGCTCTTCGGATACAGAGCGGATCATTCCAATCATTCGCTGCACCACCTCTTCAGCGGTGCGCGCGCCAGCTGTCTCCATTAATTCCCGATTCAACACGATACCCTTTGAATCGAATAATGCTGCGGCAATTTTTGTTCCGCCTAAATCAATTCCCACTACATAGCTCTCAGCCTTATGCATAACCATTCACCTTTTCACTATCTATTATTAGCCGTTCGAATGAATATTCTTAGCTAACGCCCGCAGGGCTACTGGATCGATTGGCGACAAAGCGTCTTCGCCATGACGTACAGCCGATCCAAAATGTACTTCTGTGACTCCGGTCTGTTGAATAAACGATGTAATACCTTCTGGCTTCAAACCACTTCCAGCCAATATACTTATCGAACTACCTCTTGATTCCTCTACTAGCCTACGCATAGCGGGAATGGCTTCAGGTGCCGGACCTGGTCCAGCCGAGGTAAGTATACGAGTGATTTGCGGGTAATTACAAAGCGTCCGATAACCTGCAATTTGGCCCTCCAGCTCGTCAAAAGCACGATGGAAGGTTACTTGTAAGCCATCTGTCAACGGCAATAATATTTCAAGCGCATGCTCATCGATCTTTTTTTCCGGTGTTAATGCGCCAAGAACGACTCCCGAAGCACCACTGGCTGCAATCTGCCTGATCTCTGCAGCCATGGTCAAAATATCATCCTTGGAATAGTTGAATGATCGACTGTGCGGACGGACCATAACAAAGACAGGAATGCTAACCGATTTGGCTACCTGCTCCACCAACCCTATTCCTGGTGTTAATCCGCCTTCCGTAATGGCAGTAATGAGCTCAAGACGATCTGCGCCATTCGCCTCAGCCGTCAGAGCATCATCCATACATGTAGCGATGATTTCCAATCTCATAACTTTCACCCACTCTTCCAGTTGTTAATGATGCACTTGCTTCATGACATAATCGGCGAGCAGGCGTGCACCATATCCCGTCGCTCCAGCTTCTGAGTACCCTACATCCTGTTTGTACTGTACCGTCCCAGCCATATCAATATGAACCCAGCTCATCGATTCTGCTACAAAACGCCGAATAAATAAGGCTGCTGTAATCGCACCTGCAAAGGGGGAAGTACTAACATTGCGGAGATCAGCGTAATTACTCCGAAGATCTGCTTCATATTCATCCATTAACGGCATGGGCCACAGTCGTTCTCCATTGCGCTCACCGATCTCAACTAGGCTCTGCGTTATATCTGCATCGCCCCATATGCCCGCGATGCCTAATCCGAGCGCCGCACCGACATTTCCAGTTAGGGTAGCGATATCAATAGCTTGGTTTGCTCCGATATTCGCGGCATGAATAAGCGCATCCGCTATGATAAGTCGACCCTCGCCATCCGTATTCGCAACCTGAACGGTTAGCCCGTTAGGGTAACGGATAACAGACGAAGGTAACATTGCCTCAGCATCTGGCACATTATCAACGACTGGAATAAGTGCGGTCACATTTACATTGGCACGCTTCCGTATCAAAATATCCATAGCCCCAATTACAGCAGCCGCACCACCCATATCCATGCGTGCATCGCTGATATCGCTAGCCGTCTTCACATTCATGCCACCTAAGTCAAAGGTTACACCTTTACCTACCAGTGCTAACATCGGTAATTCAGGGTTACTCTTGTAACGAATTTCAACTAGGGCTGGAGCGTGCTTACTTCCTGCTCCAACTGCGAGCAACCCATTCATCTGAAGTTCCACAAGCTCCTGTCCTTGATAGATATGGACTTTCAAAGCAGCATCATCACGGTCGAAAAATTCTGCCATCCATTCCGCAAAACGATCAGGGTTCAGTGTCCCAGGTACCTCATTCACAAGATCGCGAGCAACTACGGCTCCTTCAGCGCGTATCTGTGCAGAAACCCGTACAGCTTCCAATTCAATCGATGACAGCTCAGGCCAATCTATCGATTGAAGCTGTAAATCAACAGAGCCTTCCACCTTGGTAGTTCCCCGATAAGTTTGGAAACGGTACAAGCCGAGAATCCAGCCTTCCATCCAAGCTTGTAATTCATCAGCAGCAGAAATATCCCTATTCCTATTTATAGCCTCGGATGCTAAGCGAACAAGTGAAGCACTACTGCGTCCTTCCTTCAGAATTGCACGAGCAGAAGCTCCACCCGCTCGGCGAATCCTCTCAAGCGTAATATCCTTGTGCTTTCCCATTCCTACCGCTAACACATCAGACTCTTCCTCAGTGCGAGCATGTAACCAAGTCACACGGCTGCACTGTTTGTGGGGTGCTCCCAGCTTAAAAGGAAAAGACTCCTCGTCATAAGCTAAATAGACAATAGTATCCGCCACATTAGCGGAATCGAATAAGATATTCATCGCTGACCCTTCTTTTCCGTAAAGTTATCTCACAATTTCAGTTACCGCTCTAATTTCAGCATTCTTCATCAAATAAATGACATGCAACCTCATGACCTGGTTCGACTTCTCGGAATATCGGTACATGCTGCTTACAGATTTCCATACAGGACGGACATCTTGTATGAAAACGGCATCCCGACGGTGGATCAACCGGACTTGGAAGATCTCCCTTTAGAATAATGCGCTCCTTCTTTAAGGTAGGATCGGGTACAGGTACAGAAGATAACAGTGCTTGTGTGTATGGATGCATTGGACGATCATACAAGGTATCCTTATCCGCCGTCTCTACCAGGGAACCAAGATACATAACTCCGATTCGATCACTAATATGCTCAACAACACTCAGATCATGTGAAATGAATAAGTACGTCAGGCCATACTCTTCCTGCAGATCCTGCAACAGATTTAGCACCTGTGACTGAATCGAAACATCCAGTGCTGACACAGGCTCATCTGCCACGATTAAGCTTGGGCGAACAGACAAGGCTCGGGCGATCCCAATCCGTTGTCGCTGTCCACCGCTGAACTCAAAAGCATAGCGCTCGGCGTGGATACTATTCAAACCCACTGTCTCTAGTAACTCACATGCTAGTTTATCCCGTTCTTTGGACGAGAGCTTTGTATGAATGAGCAGAGGTTCAGCCACAAGATCCTTCACCTTCATCCGTGGATTAAGCGAAGCATAGGGGTCTTGGAACACCATCTGCATATCTTTACGAATAGGCCGCATTTGATTGTCTGAGATATGGCTAATATTTTGACCCTTAAACCATACTGTACCGTCATTCGGCTCCAGCAAGCGAGTCACTAATCTACCCGTAGTAGATTTACCACAGCCACTTTCACCCACAAGGCTGAACGTTTCTCCTTTACGTATAGCGAATGAGATCCCATCAACTGCGTGCAAATATCTAGTAGTTCCGAAAAAGCCCTTCTTCACCGAAAAAAATTTCTTCAGACTTTTAACTTCAATGAGTGGAGTCTCCTTCACAAACGTTCCCCTCCTTCCGTGTTCTCCTGCTGTGTAAGCCAACAACGACTCTTTCGCTCTAGTCCCTCAATCGGGAGTAACTCTGGCTCCTGCGAGAGACAACGCTCTGTGACATAATCGCAGCGTGGCGCAAACTTACAACCTGCTGGCATTTGTGAAAGGTCAGGTACATTCCCTTTAATGGAATCCAAGCGACGTACGTTTTGACGCAGCTTTGGAACGGATTGAATTAATCCCTTCGTATATGGATGCTGTGGTTTTGCAAATAGGTCATGAACGGAAGCTTCCTCCACTACACGACCAGCATACATAACGACGACACGGTCGCATAGTTCAGCTACTACACCAAGATCATGGGTAATGAGTAGCATTCCCATATCCTGTTCTTCTTTCAGGTGCTTCATTAGATCAAGGATTTGAGCTTGAATCGTTACATCAAGCGCCGTTGTTGGTTCATCTGCAATCAGCAGTTTCGGGTGGCAAGACATCGCCATCGCAATCATTACACGCTGCCTCATACCGCCAGAAAGCTGATGCGGATATTCATCCACCAAGTCTTCCGCACGTGGTATACCCACTAACCGCAACATATGAATGGCATGTTCACGAGCCTTCTTCCGGCCATAACCCAAATGCAACATGATCGGCTCCATCAATTGCAAACCAATCTTCAGCACAGGATTCAGCGAAGTCATCGGCTCCTGGAAAATCATCGCCATTTCATTTCCCCGTATCTGGCGCATCTCTTTGTCCGTAACCTTTGTCAGATCCGTTCCTTCAAACCGAACAGAACCACCAGAAATTCTGCCAGGCGTATCCTTAAGGAGCCGCATAATCGACAGTGAGGTAACACTTTTGCCACAGCCGGATTCTCCAACTAGACCCAGCACTTCACCTTTCTTAATCACAAAGTCAACACCTGCAACTGCCGTTATACTTCCATCACCGCGTTTGAACTCCGTTTTCAGCCCTTGTACTTCCAGCAAATTTTGAGTCATGTCTTGTCCCTCCTTAGTTTTTCATTTTGGGATCAAGAGCATCGCGCAGTCCGTCCCCGACCAGGTTAAATGCAAGTACTGTCAAAAATATAGCTAAACCCGGAAAATAAACGATATGTGGAGCAATACTTAAATAATCGCGCCCCATGCTTAACATTGCCCCCCAATCGGGCTCCGTTGGCTTTGCACCCATTCCAAGAAAGCTCAATGACGCAGCGGCTAAGATTGCCCCGCCAATTTTCATGGATAGATTAACGATGATACTAGGGACCGTCTCAGGAAAAATATGTCGCCAAATGATTCGGCGATTCTTTGCACCCATGGAACGGGCAGCTTCAACAAACAACGTTTCCTTCGCAGACAATGTTACGCTCCGAATAATGCGGGCGAACGAGGGTGTACCGAAGACTGCAACTGCAATCACAACGTTGGATAAACCAGGCCCGAGTATAGCGACGATCCCAATGGCAAGCAGTAAATCAGGGAATGAGAACAATACATCACTGCCACGCATAATAATCCGATCCAGCCAACCGCCATAGTATCCACTGATAAGACCAAGGATGGTTCCAAGTACACCTGCAATCAATACGGAACTCAGACTGACCGCCAGAGTCAACCTTGTACCATCAATTAAGCGGCTTAGAATATCACGGCCGTATTCATCCGTTCCCGCCCAATGCTTGGCAGATGGGCCCTGCATTAGCGCATCATAGTTCGGTTCATCAGGATTATAAGGGGTCAGAAATGGCCCGAAAATGGCAATTAAAAAAAGCAATATGATAAAAAATGCAGCCACAAGGGGCATCTTTTGTTTGCTGAACTTGCGAAAAAAAACACCCGCACGGCCTTTTGTTTTCTCCGGGGCTATTACCTCTCCGGGTATAGGAGAATTAGTTCCCATTACCGCCGAATTGTCCCTCATGATATCCCTCCTAATCCTATATTCACCCTATAGAAAACTATCGTAATTCTGCCTCCCAGTTACTCTAGCTTACTGAGAAAACCTGATTTTCGGATTGAGTACGCCGTACAATAAATCTACAATTAAATTGATAAGGATAAATTGTGTTGAAAACAACAGCAGCAAAGCTTGAATAACTGTATAATCCCGGAACAAAATGGAATCCACCAGCAGTCTACCAAGACCAGGAATACTGAAAACCGTCTCAACCATTACCGATCCACCAAGCAAGAATCCAAATTGAAGTCCAGCTACAGTAACGACCTGTATAAGCGAATTGCGCAGCGCATGCCTGCTAATAACAACATACTCGCGTAAGCCTTTCGCACGTCCAGTACGGATATAATCCTCCCGTAACGTTTCTAGCATCGATGACCGTGAGTAACGAGCCAGCATCGACATAATTCCCATTCCAAGTGTAATGGAAGGAAGAATATACGACTTCCAGGAATCTACACCACCGGTCGGAAACCAGCCAAGCTCTACCGAGAAAATTTGAATGAGTACCAAACCTAACCAGAATCCAGGAATCGACATCCCCGAAATGGCTGTCAATGTGCCTAAGTGATCAGGCCATCTATTACGATAAACCGCTGAAATAACACCAATTAGAAGACCAATGACAAGCGCCCAAGCCATGCTGAGAAACGTTAACCACAAGGTAGGCATTATTCTACTTTCTAGCATATCGGTTACTGGAATCCCTGATCGAATCGAATTGCCCAGATTACCACTTAGTAGATCGCTCATGTAGTTTATGTATTGGTTCCACAGCGGCAGATTGAGACCTAGTTGCTCTTGAATGCCATGAATCTCTTCAAGCGTGGCGTCTTTACCCGCAATAAGCCGGGCCGGATCGCCCGGAATTAAGTGAATAAACAAAAAGACTAGTACCGATACAATGAATAGCAACGGAATAACCCCGAGGAGTCTTTGTAAAGCATATCTACCCAACTCATAAGCCCCCTTCAGTATCGACAAATGATTTAGTTGAGGCCGCTTCCTACCATTCTTAAGAAGCGGCCTCGTTCAATTCTTGGGAAATTATATCTTACATTTGTTTAGCGTTATTTTACTTCTGCATTGAGGACATTAATGGAACCATCCGGGAAGACTTTGACACCTTCCAGATTCGATCTTTTGCCTGAGATGATTTGGTCAACGCCCATGAATGCCCACGGAGCATCTTCCCATACTGTTTTTTGAATATTTGCATAAATGGATTTAGCCGCTTCTGGATCAACAGATTTGTTTGCTTCAGCAATCCATTTATCTACATTTTCATTTTTATAATAAGCTGTATTCGAGCCAGCAGGTGGGAACATTTCACTACTGAACAACCCTCTAGTAGCACCATCTGCATCGCCGGAGGATGGAGACCAGCTGACATACCACATTTGAATTTTTGCTTCTTCAGGTGTTTTAGCAGCGTTAATTTGGTCGGATAAAGTACCACCTTCCATGGACTTCACTTCTACTTTAATGCCTACAAGCGCTAGCTGTTGTTGGATAAATTGCATACCCTTCATAGTTTCGGATTCATTCTCGCCCCAAATTTCGGTTTCGAATCCGTCTGGATAACCCGCTTCAGCAAGCAGTTGCTTCGCTTTTTCAATGTCATAGTCATAACCTGTTTGTGGGGAATAATATTGTGTTTTGGATGACATCGTGGAATCAAGCTTAGCGCCAAGACCCGACTTTACAACCTTAATATAAGCTTCTTTGTTGATAGCATAGTTAATCGCTTGACGTACCTTTACATCATCAAAAGGTTTTTTCATCGTATTCAACGTTACATAACGAACAATGGTTGAATCGATGGTATCTACTGTAATTCCTTCAAGACCTTCAACCTCAGATACTTGCTCGGTTGGCATTGGATAAATGAAGTCAGCCTCACCAGTCTTCAGCATCGCAATCCGTGATCCATTCTCTGGTACGGGTCTAAAGGTGATACTATCCACTTTCGGCAAGTCTTTTTGCCAGTAATCCGGATTCTTCTCAACAACTAGACGATCGCCTTGCACCCACTCTTTGAACTTAAATGGACCAGTACCTACAGGTTTTTTTGAAATATCGGCCCCATTCTCTTTTATAGCTTTCGGGCTAATGATTGGCGCCATTGCAACCTTGTTTAAGAATGCGTTGTACGGCTCGCTAAGTGTAATAACGACTGTTTTGGCATCAGGAGTCTCCACTTTGGCAACCTTCGCGAAGCTTTTGCGCAGTCTCAGATTATTCTTCTCATCCTGAATACGGGCAATATTCTCCTTCACTGCTTCGGCATTAAAATCAGTGCCGTCTTGGAATTTAACGTTTTCTTGCAGTGTGAATGTATATACCAATCCGTCTTCACTTATAGTGTGGCTTGAAGCAAGAACAGGAACGACGTTCATATTCTCATCAAAACCCATCAGACCTTCGTACATCGTTCTGGCAGCGCTGATTGAATGTGTATCGCTTGCGTTATGAGGGTCCAGCGTAATAAAGTTAGAATTGATGGCAATTACAATGTCTTTATCATTTTTTGTAGTTGGGGTGCTAGTTTCAGTTCCACTTGCGGTATTGCCACCTTTTCCCTCGTTGTTCGCTTTGTTGCCGCAGCCTGCAGTCACTACTACGGTAATGAGCAACAGCATGAACATTGACCATACTTTTCCTTTTGCTTTCATGTTTTACACTCCCCTTTTAGAAACGATGTATTAGAAAAGCTTCCAGTCCGATTACTTATTAGACTTGAAGATTATTCTCGATTCCTTATAATCAGACTTCCCATTGGAATACAGCACGGCGTTCGCCTACAACTGTGCCGCCATCATTAACAATAGTGTTCGGCACGAGTGCATATAAACGATCAATCGTATCTTGATTGCTATAGCCTAAACGTTCCAGAATCGATGCGATAATACAAGGCCAGACTTGTTCGGATCCATCGGATACTTTTAGTGAGATACCGATTCGTTCCTTTCGGAGTCCAATCCCATATACGCCTTTAGCGCCGCCCTTTGCCGTCAGATTATCATCCTTTAGAAGCTCTGAGCAGACGAATTTCGTATCTGCAATCATCACCGGATTATCGTTCATAAGCTTTGCAGTCGCAGCAGCTGCGTTACGTATTTCCGTATTCTCAATCAAATCAGGACAGGCTAGCTTTAAATATGAATAAGCGATTTTATGAAGAGGGAGTGCGAAGATAGGAAGACCACAACCATCAATCCCTTGAGGAATGGATTCCTTCGATACCTCTGCGATATAGGCCATGATATCAATGATCTCCTGTTGCACGGGATGGTTAGGATCATAATAAGTATCTATATCCCAACCCATATATTTGCTAAGGCCCATCAACCCTGCATGTTTACCTGAGCAATTATGAAAGATTTTGCGAGTGGGCTCATTCGCCCGATGGCGTTCTGCCTTGGCTTCCTCATTCAGAGGGTATGTAGAACAACAATGAAGCCCCTCTTCTTTTAATCCCATTTTCTGAAAAAGAGATTCAAGTGCTTCAATATGAAAAGCCTCTCCCCGATGCGAAGCAGTAAAGAGTGAGGCTTCCTTGCTCGTCAAACCATAAACTTCATCGATCCGACGCTTCATAACCGGTAAAGCTTGGAATGGTTTAGCAGCTGAACGAAGATAGGTCATATGCTCCGGATTACCTGCTTTATACAAAATGTTACCTTTCTCATCGACCACGCTAACTGCACCATAATGGACATTCTCCAGTAAGCCACCGCGATATTCTTCTACTAATGTTGTAAACCCCATCTGTACAACCTCCCTCGATGTAATTATTTTAATCCAATGCGAAAAAACGATTTTGCGATAGTAGTCCCGATCCGATAACTACACCATTCTCGTTCAACATCGAACGATGAATGGAGAAAGACCCTCGAAGGGGTTCCCATGTAAAGCGTGAAAGATATAACTTCTCGACTGCTTCATAAATATCCGGGAATTTGTCTACGAGTTCTCCACTCAAGATCACACTATCGGGGTTATACATGCATACGACATTGTTGATTGTAATCGCCATATACATGAGCGCACGCTCAATCAAATGAACCGCCCAATGCTCTCCTGCATCCTTTGCTTCAAATAACTCCTCGATCGTGCGAATCGGGCGAATCCGATTGGCTTCTGACAACAATGAACTGATATTTATATAGGTCTGTAAGCAACCCGCCTTACCGCACTCGCACATCATTCCGTTAGGATCCACTGTCGTATGCCCTATTTCACCAGCACTGTTCATCACCCCGCGATAAATCTCTCCCTCGAGGATCATCGCCGAGCCAACGCCTTGCCCGAAGCCCAATAGTGCGGTACGGACAGATCCAACAGCAGCACCTTTGAGGTGTTCAGCAAGAGCTCTAACTTTCAACTCATTATCAACAGCAATTTCAAAACCGGTTAGTTCCTTTAGTCGTTTTGCTAAGGCAACATTCTTCCATCCAAGCTGAACAGAGAAGACAACAATACCTTCTTCGTTATTCACAATGCCGGGAAGTCCAACGCCAATACCGACGATACGTGTTCTGTCAATCACATGCTGCTGCGTCAGTTGTTCAATCGCTTCATTAACTCGATCTAGCGTCTTGTCTACACTCTCATCCGGTATACGTGGGTATTGTCTGCCGCAGAGAAGCTTGCCTTGTAAATCTACGATGCCAACATTCATAAGACTGCGATCCAATTCAACCCCAACCGACAACACAGAAGCGTCAACCATAGCTATCAACGTTGATTTCCGACCTAATCCTGACGATACCTGATCTGAATCCAGTAGATATCCTTGTTCAGTTAATTCCCCAACAATTCGACTTACAGTGGTAGGACTCATACCCGTTTGTTTGGCGATGGAAGCGCGAGAAATCGGTTGTTGATTTTTTATGATTTCGAAGACCGTCAAACGATTTTGCCGCTTCATAAAGTCCTGATCGTGCTTTTTCACAGGCATTCTCCTAATTATTTTCTTCAGTGCATTAATCAAACTAATAAAACTATAAAAACAAGAAGAATTTGCCAATTAAGCTACGGTAATGTATTATTCGATTTAAATTTTAGTTTAGTTTCTCCAGTGATGGGATTAATAATAAAGGCTCATTGATTGTATGTCAATATAAATGACATATTTTTTATTTGAAATAAATGAAAGCGTTTAATATGTGATTTTTATAACAATCTCATCAGATACATAACATGAACATAACATATAAAGTCAAAACCTTTCTCGTAATAGACCGAGCGGAAACTATTAATAGGAAAAACCTAATTAAGAGGTGAAGGAAATATTTCCAAAAACAAAAAGAGGTTTGGGATCGATGCAGATGTTTTGTGAATCTGAAAATTGAAGAAGGGGTAGAATCGTGCGCGGATTGACAGTGAAATGGAGATTGCACCCGCATCAAAAGCAAGTTCTTCATATAGAAACTAACTTTTGATACGGGTGTTAAAAAATTATTGAAACTCTACTGCCTTAACAGACGCGTTCTCTTGTATCAGTGACAACAAATTCACAGCATTATACGATTCAGGAAATTTTACAATAATTTCTAAATTCAATTCGGAGGCAAGACTATTATTTTCAGCGTGAAAGCTTAAGATGGTAATATTTTTTTCTTCAAGTAGCTGTTGAATTCTACTCACGGCTCCTTCTGTATTATTCAGACAGATCACAATCTGTTGCGTTTTCGGTGAGGCCAGCCAACTGTATCGGCCGTGCAAAATCTTTTGCCCAAGCAAGATAATAATCGTTGCTCCTCCACCAAGAATATATAGGCCCGATCCAATCGCCAACCCTAGTCCCGCCGTTGCCCAAATCCCCGCTGCAGTTGTCAGACCCTTCACAGTGTGTCTATGCATGAAAATCATTCCTGCGCCAAGAAATCCCACTCCACTTACTACTTGGGCAGCTATACGTGCGGGATCGAATTTAACATTAGACCAAGCAGCTTGATCCTGAAATCCATATTTTGAAATGATCATCATAAGTGCAGCACCTAAGGCAACAATAAAATGCGTTCTAACTCCCGCTTCTTTCATCCGAGTTTTTCGTTCAAAGCCAACTAAAACACCACAAATCCCAGCTCCAACTACACGAAGTAAATATTCAAACTCCATACATAATCCTTCTCTCCTTATGATATTGCTATTTATTGTATCATAAACGGATTTCTATATTTCCCCCTCCTATAAGATGGACATGATATTTAACATAGTTTGAGCATGCGCACAGTCACATCTGCAAAGATTTAACTGTGATACCTTTATAGCTGTTACTCCAGTAGACATTGTATAACGTTCTACAACTAGTGAAAGAGGTGCGTATATGAAACTGCCAACAATCCAATTTGGGCATATTAAATCCAAGGTTCCTGTAATTCAAGGGGGTATGGGCGTAGGCATATCCTTAAGTGGCTTAGCTGCTGCCGTAGCCAATGCAGGCGGGATCGGCACCATTTCTGGTACAGGAATCACCACTGATGAACTGAGAATGCATATTCGCAAAACAAGAGAGCTCTCAAAAGGGATTGGATATATCGGTGTGAACGTTCTATTCGCGATGAAGGATTTTGCTGATAAAATGAAGGTCGCTTTGGAAGAAAAAGCGGACTTTATTATTTCCGGAGCCGGGATTTCCAGAGATATTTATGCTTGGGGTAAAGAGTATGGTACTCCTGTGGTGTCTATTGTTTCCTCCGCCAAATTAGCCAGAATATCCGAAAGACTTGGTGCCTCTGCAATCGTAGTGGAAGGATTTGAAGCTGGGGGCCATTTGGGCACAGAGAGATCCATGTTCGAAATCCTTCCTGAGGTTGTAGAAGCCGTTTCGATTCCAGTTATTGCTGCTGGTGGGATTCTGACAGGAGATGATATCGCAAAAGCCCTTCGGATTGGCGCTTCTGGTGTTCAGATGGGGACTCGTTTCGTGGCTAGCCATGAATGTGATGCTCCTTTGGCCTTTAAACAAAAATATGTAGATGCTCAGCAAGGTGATACTATTCTAATTAAGTCTACAGTGGGGCTAGATGGCAGAGCGATTCGCAATGAATTCACAGAACGTATTAGTGATGATGCCAAATTAAAAATTGCCAAATGCTCTAATTGTCTAAAGGTATGTTCGCATCGCTTCTGTACCATGGAATCCCTCCTAACTTCCCTTAGAGGAGATGTTAAGAACGGATTAGTGTTTGCCGGGTCCAGAGTTCATGAGATTAAAGAGATATTGTCCGTACAGCAGATTATCGACAATTTAATGTATGAGTATCAAGGAGCATTGAACCCCGCAACTTAAGA
Organism: Paenibacillus pseudetheri; assembly: GCF_924513355.1. Taxonomy (NCBI): domain Bacteria; kingdom Bacillati; phylum Bacillota; class Bacilli; order Caryophanales; family Paenibacillaceae; genus Paenibacillus; species Paenibacillus pseudetheri. The sequence goes on along the minus strand of NZ_CAKMAB010000004.1, from coordinate 210,757 downwards.
TTGTAATACGATACTTATGCGATGATAAAGATAAAATAAGAACCCTTTGTTGTTTGCAACAAAGGGTTCTTATTAAAAGGCGTTGATCATAGTTGATTCTACATCAACATTGCCTTACATCATTCCACGAGTATTAGAAATGCCCTCTTGTTGATGACAGCTCTTATACATTTGTTCTAGCTCGGAATCCCCTAAGTTAGGATGTCTTTCTTTCATAAAGGGCAACATCTCTTTAAAAGTGCTTGGAGCAAACCCGGCAGCATAAGCTGCTGTTCCAATTCCAAATGACAAAATAACAACACAGATTACTGCAAATACTCCTCTTTTCAAAAAAACCATCTCCTACTTTATAATACGGAGAAAATCAATACGAAAAAAATTTGCTGAAACCAACATGCACATCAGACCCATTCCCATAACTAGAATGGCTATGATCCAATCCGCTTTTTTCATATTCATCCTCCCGTGCCATCGAACACCCTGAATCCAATAAATAGCGGGGTTCAATAATATTAATGATTATAGATGAATATTGTGTGGAAACTATGTGGGACATGCTAAAGAGATTAATTTTTGTCAATTTCGTGAAATTAATCACTATATAATCATTTGTTCATACTGCGTTCTTATTTGCAAGATATGATTTCAATATAACAATAAATAAAGGAGTCATGATCATGAAAAAATTGTATTACACGTCTTTTTTCTATGCCATTCTTGGTTTGATAGCAGGTGTTGCTTATCGTGAAATTACCAAAATGAATGATTTTGAAGGAAATACCATCTTAGTTGCACTTCATACTCATATCCTTGTACTGGGCTTCTTCTTCTTTATAATTGCATTGATCCTAGCCAAGTTATTTAATATCCATGAGGCTAAATCCTTTGGCGCATGGTACATTGTATATAACATTGGTCTCTTAATTACGATTGGAACCATGGCTACTCGTGGGATGCTGCAAATTAACGGGACTGATATCAGCTTCTTACCGCATATTGCCGGTCTCGGTCATGCCATAGTAGGAGCCGGTATCATATGGCTACTAATTCTGCTCGGTAAACGAATTAAATCATAAGGAATGAGCCTCTGGATAACACTCCAGCGGCTCTTTTTGATAATCATATAAAAGTTCATACCAAATGAGACTATAAGTATATTTGTTTATGAACTGGTAAATGATACAATATGGAAGTCGTGAGATATCTTAAATTTTAACTTTGAACAATGCTTTCGATACCAACAAAACTTTTAAGGAGTGAAGTAAATGTCTATCGATGTGTATCTGAATTTCAACGGGAATTGTCGTCAAGCCGCAGAATTTTACGCAGAGGTGTTTGGCGTTGAACGTCCACAAATCATGACCTTTGGCGAAACACCACCCGATCCCAATTTCACTCTTCCTGAAGAAGCCAAAGATTTAGTTATGCACACTCGCTTGAATATCGAAGGTAGTAATGTAATGTTCTCTGATGTTTTTCCGGGCATGCCTTTTGTGGAAGGAAACAACATTAGTCTTTCGGTAGTTAGTAAAGATTTGGATGGCATAAAGAACTATTTTCATAAGCTTAAAGAAGGCGGCACAGTAGGTATGGAATTACAAGAAACCTTCTGGAGCAGCTGTTATGGTAGTCTAAAAGATAAGTTTGGCATCGATTGGCAATTCAATTATGATGACGGACGCATGAATATGTAATACAGAATAACAACGAGCCTGGAGTGGCTGCGAATCCTTTTACTACGGGTGCAGCCTACCTCCAGCTCGTTTTTTTGTTCAATCGCTTAGTCCATAATCAAATCGTATACGCTAACCTTCCGAATCCGCCTTGCAACTAGCATAGACACCACATAAGCAACCACTAGAATGACCGCACACAGTAGAAGCACTTGAGGCAAACTAACCGCCAGTTGAACATTATAAATCCCTAGACTAGAAAGCAATAACACAAAAGCTGAGTCCGAGAAAAAATAACCTGCTAAACTCCCCAATAATACTCCAACTACAATCACCGGAAAAAGACTGAACGTAATCTGTGTCATCAGATTAAAGGTCGTATATCCGATACCTTTAAGAATACCGAATTCCCGCTTACGTTTCATAATCAATGTCTTAATCACCAAATACAAAATTAGACTAACCACTATAATTGTGACCGCGGTAATGACTGCTGTCATAGAAGATACTGCTGCAGTGAATGTACTAAGCGTGCTTTCTAACATATCTAAAATGTTCGTTACATTCCATTGTCCAGAGAAACGCTCTTCAAGCTTTTGGATGAACACTTGAGGATCTTCCCCTTCCTTTAAATACACATTAATGGACTGGACTGAGTAATTCGGCTGCAATTTCCTCATTCCGTCTTCTGTTATGGTAGCAACCATCCCTAACTGATTAATCTGCTGGCTAAGACCCGTGATCAAATAACTTTGGGTCTCACCATTAAACGTGACTGGAATCTCGTCCCCAAGCGATTTATTTTTCATTTTCGCAATTACACCGGATATCGCAATTTCATTATCATAAATGGGCTGCCTACCTTTATAGACCGTCTGCGTCTCCAACTTGGCATAATCATCAGATACACGGAGCATAAAGCTGGAATCATCTATAGAAGCTACTCTACCTTCCAATATGGAGATCTTCTGAACCTCAGGCATAGCCTCTACTTCTGCAAATATCCTTGGATCATGATCAGCTTTTTTTAGATCAAGTTGCAAATTGGTACGTTCTAAACCCACTAAATCTAAAACGGCTGAAGTATCCCCTTTAAAGTTAAAATTAAGGATAGAGCAAAAAATACTAGAAAAGGTCAATCCTGCAACGATCAGAACAATCATAAAATTCTGTTTGGTCTGCCTAAATAAAGACTTTAGACTTAAAGTGATTTGCAAATTCAATGTTGTGCTTGCTAGTGGAAAGTGATTTTTCTTGAAATTATGAGTGAGAAGCCCGCTCTGAAGAGCTGCTATTGGAGTAATCCTACGAATCTTCCTACTAGACAGATAGGCAACAAACAGAATCAGTACCGTAACGATAAGCAAACTAAATATAGCACTTACTAATTCAAAGGTTGTCGGCCACAACAGTCCAACCGAAGACGAGATCATATTACCTACTAAAGGCATGACTAGAACGGATATCAAACTCCCCGGTATGGAAGCCATTATAGAAACTGAGACGAACTGTAACAGAAATGAGGATATGATCTGCCTTGACGTATAACCGTTTGCTTTCAAAACACCGATGTTGGTTAGATTATCCTCAATATTCCCGAAGATCTGAAACCTGATCACAATTAAAGAGATTACAACCATAATCAGTGCAAATACAATCAGGATGGCGGCTAAAATATTCACAAAAACACGATTGCCTTCGAGACCTACCTCTGTCCGCATGACTAAAAATAAACTCGCATTTCCTGAGCCAAAAATCTGTTCACTCAGCTTTTGCTCCAGCTTGACCTCTTTCGCCCGTTCATTTAGTTGTACAGATAAAAAATTAAATTGGACCTCTTTCCCAAGGCTTGCCTCCAATTGCTTATAACCTTCATCGTTTAAAAATATTTTCAAAGCCCCATTCGTCAATGTCCCGAAAAGGGGTTCCTCCGTAAAGCCGCCGATAGTATAAGTGAATTTGTTGTTATCATATTCAAACGAGATCGTATCCCCAAGGTTATACCCTGAGCCTCCGTGAAAAATATACGGCAAATAAATTGTATTTTGATCCGCAGCTTCCAACCGAGACGTTGTATTAAATAAACCCATGGACCGCTGCGAATCCTTATTAAGCATCAAAAAAGCAATAGCTGTATTGTTTCCCCCGTAGTTAATCTTTACGTCCGGCAGCAGAAGCGCCGACTCATTCTCCCATGTTTCAGTATATGGATAACTATCCACCAGAGATTCATAATCCTTCACATGCTCGTTTTTAGGAAAATAAGCGGTGATATCAGGTGTATTTAGCTTTGATATTTTTTCTTGCTGAAAAAAATTAAGCTTCAAGCTGACCGTGAGGCCAATGTTCAGCAGCAACGCAGCAATCATAATCAATACGAAGAGCGTAATCGTTGCACTTTTTCTTTTGCGAATATTGGACCAAGCAAGTTTTCCAATTAGGCTTCTCATCCTTACCACCCCAATTCGGTCAGAAAGGACTGTAATTGCTGCTGTCGTTCAGGTCCACTATCTTCGCTATAAGGGGAAAGGCGCAAATCTCCAATGACTACTCCATCCTGCAGGTACAAGATCCGATTACCACGCAGCGCAGTTTTGAGATCATGTGTTACCATAATTATGCTTTGCCCCTGCTTATTCACCTCTGTCAGGACACGCAGTACCCCTAATCCAGCTGAGCTATTTAGCGCTCCAGTCGGCTCATCAGCAAATACCGCCTTTGGGCTGTTGATTAAGGCCCGGATAATTCCGGCACGCTGAGCTTCGCCTCCTGAGATTTGCGCCGGAAACTTACCCCAGATGGAGTCATCCAGGCCTACATCTAAGAGCAGCTTTTTGGCTTTTTCCACAGCTCCAGCTCTATCCTTTTGTACAAGAAAAGCACTTGATAATACATTGTCGAGAACACTCATTGAATCGAGTAGATGGATCTGCTGAAATACAAATCCACAATTCTTCCTCCGGAATATCGCCAGCTGATCATTACTCATCGCCGTAATATCCTGACCTTCAAACAAAACCTCTCCAAGCGTTGGCTTATCCATTCCCGAAATGGCATACAGCAGTGTTGATTTACCAGAACCAGAGCTGCCCATGATAATCGTGAAATCACCATGATATAAGGTCAGATCTAGATTTTTTAATACATGCTGCTGAGTTCCTCCATGGGAAAAGGTTTTTCCAAGCTTATGGGTTTGCATCAATACTTTATTATTCACTTCGTTCATGTTGAACACTCCATTTACATTCATGCTCATTCATTGCGCTAATAGTAACCCTGGCTCTACGCACAATATAATGGCTGCAATCACAGACTCATTCGTAATTGCAACCTTATCGTACGTTAAATGTTCTTAACATGTCTTTGTGCAATCCTTAGCGAATTCTTAATTCTACCCGGCTAAAGGAATCAGCAGCTTTACAGTAAATCCATCCTCCCGATTGGAGCATTCAATGTCGCCCTGCATTTTTTGCATCATATAACGAGAAATGTACAGACCTAGACCTGCACCGTTCTGGCTTACGGCCAGACTGCCCCGAAAGAATTTATTGAATATTAATGGCAATTCCTCCTCAGGAATACCCGGACCATAATCCAGAACATCAATCTCCAGATAATGATCCCTAATCTCGAATTTAATATCGATGGGTGTACCGGGGTAGGCATACTTATAGGAATTGTTCACCACATTATCGATGACCTGCTGCAGCCGTAAGGGATCCACCATAATGATGCAGTCTGGCACAGATGCAGCTGAAATACGTTCGTAGAAGTTCACATTATTTATAATTTGGGTCAGCAGGTGACTATGCTCCTCCGTTAAGCTGACGTTTAGTTCATTCAGTTCCTCCAAGGTGGAATGGAACATGTCTGTGACCAGACGATCAATCTGATCCGCTTTGGAATACAAGGTGTTTAGCTGTCTGCTTGTCTTCTCATCTCTTGCGCTTAATAACATCAGTTCCGTAATCGCCTTCATCGAAGCGACGGGTGTCTTAATATCATGACTGAGACTAGCAACCAGCTCCTTCTTACTCTTGTTCGCTAAATATTCACTGTGCCTAGCCGCCGCAAGCTCTTCCCGCATCATATCAAAGCTTTCGGTAAAAGCACCAAATAGATGATTACGATCCATCTCCAGAGGCACTTCAAGATCGCCTCTTGCGATATGGTTCGCGAATAGCTGCATTTTGCGAAATGGACGAAGAATGGATCTATTCAGGAACCAAATATATAGGATGCCTAGAATTGTAAGCAAAAGCAGCATCACAACAGAAACTTGTATAAATTGTTGTTTCATATGTATAAAAATCGTACGGTAATCATTATTAATAATTACTTTACCCACCAGCTGATCCTTAACAACAACATCAACTAAGGTATCCCGATTATTGATAGCTTCGTTAACGCTAACGGAAATCGCATTTTCAGTCTGATATTTTAGTTCACCAGAGGTATCAATAATGGCGAAATCATAAGGACTTTCCTTGTACAGTTTCGGCCCAAGCTTATCCCAATGCTGCTCTGTAAGCTTAACAATGGTATTGATCGCCACTCGGTCTGTTGAGGTCTCCACCTTCAAATTAAATATCAGCAATAAGAGAGTTGTACTTGCAGTGAGTATAGTGAGCATCAGAGCTATCAGCAGTTTTTTAGTCATAGCTATTTATCCTCAAAAGCATAACCGATGCCCCATACGGTACGGATGTACTGTGGATCGTTAGGATTCTGCTCAATCTTCTCACGAAGATGACGGATATGTACATTCAAGGTGCCATCTCCCGCAAAAACATCCCCCCATACCCCTGTAAATAGCTCCTCTTTAGGGATTACCCGATTTTTATGCTGGATCAAAAACTTAAGCAATTTATATTCCATTGTTTTCAGCTTAAGGGGTACGCCGTTAAGGCTTGCCCTTCTGAGTTCGGGATCAATCTGGATGGGTCCGGATTCAAGAAGGGAGGTCTCAGCTACAACTTCGTTGTTGTACCGTTTAAGCACCGCCTTTACTTTTGCCAGCAGCACTCTCAGGGTATACGGCTTATGAATATAATCATCTCCCCCGATATCAAGCGCAATTAATACATCATCCTCACTGGAGCGGGCACTAATAAATAGAATGGGAATTCCAGTCGTCTGACGCAGCTCTTTGCATAACTGGAAGCCGGATTCACCGCCTAAATTAATATCAAGGAGTAACATCGACACCTGATGCTCACTCAAAAAGCTCCGGCAGGCATCGGCGTTTGTAACAAATGCGGTTTGAACATCAAACAAATTAAAATATTCGCAGGTGGTCTCCGCAAGCTCAATTTCATCATCAATAATCAAACAATCATATCTCATCGATTTCTCTCCGCTTCAACTGAATTTATTATTATGTTAGAATATGCCTTTAAGGAGGGGTTACCTGTGGATACACAGTTCCAGCGTCTGGAGCACTATTTAGATAAATACGAACAAAGCTGGCCATTAAGCGGCACAGTCTTAATAGCTCAGCGTGGAGAAATCAAGTTACATAAAGCGTACGGATATGCGAATCTTGAACATCAGGTCCCGAACACTTTAGATACCAGATTCCGGATCTGGTCACTTACCAAATCATTCACTGGCATGGCTATCCTGATGCTAAAAGAACAAAAACGTCTTAGGCTGGAAGATCCAATCCTAAAATATCTTCCTCAGCAGCATGCACTAGAGGGGATTACCATCCTTCACCTGCTGGGACATACCTCTGGTATAGCCAACTACACTTCCATACCCGAATATAATCAAAAATTAAATAAGCTAAAACTGACTCCACAGGAGATGTTACAGCTATTTGTGAGTCAGCCCCCTGCATTTATGCCTGGCACTTCATTTGCCTATAACAACTCAGGTTATTATTTGCTGGGAATGATTATTGAGAAGATTACAGGGATGACATTTGAAGATTATATCACTACTTTTATATTACAGCCTCTAGGCATGGTAAATACAGGAGTTTATAACAATCAGCAGATTATTCAAAAATTAGCCTCACCTTATCATTCTTCTTGGGGAGAGTATACTCAGGGAGAATACATAGATATGAGCTCTATCTTATCCGCTGGCGGGATGTATTCGACGGCTGCCGATCTTTTCCTGTGGGATCAAGCCTTATACTCCGATCAATTAGTGTCTCATAACACCCTAGAGATGGCTTTTCATTCCAGTAATCTCAAATATCGATTTGGTTGGTTCTTGGACGAACGTTTTGAACGAAAAAGAATGTATCACGGCGGTGCCTATCGCGGCTTCCGAAGCGAACTGCATAGATATCCTGAAGATCAAACGAGCGTTATCATGTTGACCAATTATGATTGTGTCCCCATTACCAAGTTAACGGAATCTCTATCTGGATTAGTATTCGGTGAACCTGCCGAGATGCCGATATTCCCGCAAGCCTTCCCGCTTGATGACAGCATTTATGCTTCATATATGGGATCCTATGAGGGATATGGCTGCAAAGCGAGCGTGGAGCGTAGTGGGCAAGACTACTATTTTGTCTGGAATGATGTAGAGGTCACTCCGTTTTACCCAATCTCGGAAACAAGATTCCATCATACGAAGCATGATTCGGAATATGAATTTAAGCGGAATGCTCAGAGTGAGCTTTCATTTCTGGGGATGCATAAAAAACAAGACAAGTCTTAAATAGACCTGTCTTGTTTTTTGTTCGTGTTTACGCTAGGCCTTAGCTATAATGATGAACTCAGCCAGAAGCACAAGTAAGGCAGTAGCTACGCCAAGCGAATTAATTACCGTTAAAGCATCTGGGTAGCTTTCTTTCTTAAATTGCGAGAATAAAGATACCATCCATAATACACTGAAGAATAATGCGACCAATCCGGAAATAGCCTCACTATCCACTTTTCTGCTCCGCATAAATAATCCTACAAGGCCAAAAACTGTAAAAACCATGTATATAACAAGCTCTATGGATGTGATGACAATCGCCTCGCCTGCAGAGAACAAATGCATTAACATGTATTGAATCCCTAAACAAATAAACACAAGCTGGTTAAAAGAAACTTTGCTCACTCTCATAGCTTATCTCCTTTTAATTTAAGTATAAACCGCTATAAAAAGATAACGCTTTCATTATATCGATAATTAAAATAATCCTCTGTGACTTTCAGTACTCTTCCGATAACAGTCCAATCAAAAACAAGCCCTGAACAAAAAAAATCCCCTGGCAATATTGTTGCCGGAGATTGTATATTAGCCTCATCCCATCTCAATACCAACAAAAAGAACAACAAAAACTACAATAGCTATCAACGCACCTACAATAACGATCGTTTTAGGTGATCTATTGCCCCTATCCATTTCAATTCCTCCTTTTATCTACGCATGTATATCTCTTTTTCCAAACGAAATATAGGTAACAGACAAACTGATAGCTATGATAATCACAGGAATCAACACAACTTCCATAAAGCTGTTTGCTCCAGTTAGGACTATATGTTGTGAATTAACGACGTAGATTCCGGAAAACTTCATAATTTGGGTCGTTAAGGTATGGTTTGAAACCGCCCTTAACCATGCAGAGGACACATCACGGAAATAACCCGATATCATAAAATCACCGAATACAATTAGAAAAGTTACAACCACCGCCGAAGCCGTTCTTTTAATAAAAATGCCTACCATAATGATTAGAGCCGCATAAGCTGATAAATAAAGGACATTTAATCCCAATACACGGGAAACCTGAATCAAGTCAGCATTTAAATTACGATTACCGATGTCAGTCCCAATTATCAAAGCAGCTATCATGTAAGCGAGATAAAACACTACTGTAAATTGTAAAATCCACCATATAATAATTTTTAAAACAGATAGGTATTTCCCCGTGATATAGATAAACCTACTTTGTCCAGAAGCCAGGATAACTTTGATAGATCCATATTCAAATCCTTCGGTTGCAAAAAAACATACGTAGACTGGAATAATAAAATAAAAAAATAAAGATAAAGGTGTCACAATCGTTAAGGGTTCCGCGAGATTACCGATTTCAAAACCAGATTTCCTGCCAATCCAGAATGCTAGTACCAGACTGGCTATAAGGAACAGCAGAGAAATCCCCTTAAACATGGTATCCCTTTTCATAAAGTAAGACTCAGCTCTCAGAAAATCCCTCATTGCTCATTCTCCTATCAGATCCATGTAATAGTGCTCAAGATTTGCAGTGGACAGGTTGATTCCTTCAAGTGGAATCCCATGTTTAATTAACGTTGACATCAACTGTTCAAGATCTGTCAAATCCTTGGGAACCCATATTTCCCCGGATCCTGACAATGTAATCGAATGAATATTAAGATCGTTCCTAAGCACGTTTATTGCTGCTTCTATTTCAACGGTTTTAATACAAATTTGCGTTTCGGCTGATTGCAAAAGTTCTTCCACAGACACCTCCTTAATTAACTGCCCTTTATGAATAAATCCGAATTTGGTAGCGAGCAATTGGAGTTCACTCAAAATATGGCTAGAAATCAAGATGGTAACCCCTTTTTCATGTGCCAGCTTAGCCAATAATTTTCTCATCTCTACGATTCCTGTAGGATCAAGTCCATTAATCGGTTCATCCAAAACTAAAAATTCTGGTTCGTTGAGAAGGGAGATGGCCAGCCCTAAGCGTTGACGCATACCCAGAGAATAGTCTGATGTATTTTTGTTTTCAACGTCCGTTAGTCCCACTAGATGCAGTACATCTTTAATTCTATTGAAATCCGAAATCCCATGAATCTTGCAATAAAAGTTTAAATTCTCTTCGGCATTCATATGGGGGTAGAGGGCAGGGAGCTCTATTAAAACTCCCATTTTTTTTCTGATCCGTGCGATGTCCTTCTCACCACTTTTACCCATCAATTGGATAGTCCCTTTTGTAGGATAAACTAATCCACTAATTATTTTCATGAGTGTGGTTTTACCTGCTCCATTCTCACCTACAAAGCCATAGATATCACCCTGTTTAATCTGCATATTTATATTTTGAAGCGCATTTGCACTGCCGTACTGTTTAGTTAATCCCTCAGCTTCAAAGATTGTTGTATTCATTTTTCAACTCCTCCATACCGTCTACTACTAATTGATATCAAATTAGCATATTTACTAGAATTACTAATCGCTATGGTAAAAAACACGGGAATAAATGTAACTTTCGCCGCTTCCAAGTGATCCCTAAAAGGATAAAGGTTGATTACACTCCCATATAATGTATTATTATTTATAACACAGGAGGGGAATTTCACATGATACATATTGCTATTTGTGATGATGATTTCAAGGCAACGGAATATATTGAGAGATTGATCATTAACCATCCCATTCAGCAGACCGTAAAAATAGAGGTATTCATATTCTATTCTGGTGAAAGTTTCACGAAAGCAATTCAACATGGTTGTCCATTTGATCTTATTTTTATGGATATTGAGATGAAGGGAATAAGCGGAATAACAGCGGGTCATATCTTACGGAGAGATTGTGATAATGATACGGTTCGGTTGATTTACGTATCGAGCCACGAAGAGTATCATGTTCAACTATTTGACGTTCAACCTTCTGGTTTTATAAAGAAACCTATACATAACGAGTCTTTTGAAAAAAAACTAATCTCTATGATTCAGCAAATAAAGGTTAAGCGTCAGCAAAACCAACCAAAATTACTGCCTGTACACCAAAGTGGAACTAAACTGCTTATTCCAATCCGTAATATTATGTACTTGGCAAGTGATCGCCGAAAAATCATTTTGCAAACAACAGAAGATCAAACAGAATATTACAGTACTTTATCTATAGAAGAAGGAAAGCTACCTTCGAAGCAGTTTGTGCGGATTCATCAATCGTATCTTGTGAATTTCGATTACATCAAACAAATTCAGGGCAAAAAAATTGTATTAACGAACGGGGAAGAACTTCCGATTAGCGATAAGCAAAGCACCGTAGTGAAAAAGAGTTATTTGCAATTCAGGGGGAATCTGCTTGAATAATATTCTACTGGATGAGCTGTTCTATGCCCTCACACTGGCAGCTCTCCCATTTATCATTCATTATTTCTATGACCATTGTTTCCCACGGCTTTGGGAATCTAAAGTAATCCTTTATTCCGTATACACTGCCTATTATGTTTTTGTACTGCTCCTGCATCACAGTCCTCTCCCCGGCATGTTGATGCTTGGGCTCAATATAACGGGGATCGTTCTCTTGTCCTTTTTGTACAAAGGAAAAATACAATGGCGTATTGGCGCCAGTTTATTCATCGTCGCACTCATTATGCTGTCAGATGCAGCTACTGCGCCTGTGTATACGACCAGCGAATACATCTTTACCTTGTTTTTGTCTAAGATTCTGATGTTTTTACTGGTGAAGATCACGCTTCGTTTTACCAAAGCCTTTGGCGAGGGGAATCTAAGCAGTTGGTATTGGATCGGGCTGTTCTGTTTTCCGTTTATCAGCATTCTCAGTATTGCAAAATTATCGGGCGAGCTGTCATTACGGGAATATCCCGCCTTGTATCCGATTTTGTCCGGTGGAATGCTGTTGATCAACTTCCTGATCATTCTTTTGTGTGATCGCGTATTAACCATACAATCGGCACAGAATAAAAACTATTTGTTGGAACAACAAAACACCTACTATATGAACCAATATCTGCTCACGAAAGAAAGGCAGCAAGAAGTGTTTACGTTTCAACATGATTTCAGGAATATCTTGCTCAGCCTGAGGTCTCAATTACAAGCTGGGGAGAAAGAAGCCGGACTGAATGATGTGGATAAGCTTCTTGGAGTGATCGAACTCTCTTCAGGGGGTTGTAATACCGGCTCCATCCTAATCGACTCCATCATTAATTACAAGTCTCAATTTGCCAAAAAGCTGGATATCTCCTTTCAAACGGACATTAAAATTCCACCTCAGCTTGACCTGGATGCTTATACATTTAGCATTATTCTAGGGAACACCCTTGATAATGCCATTGAAGCATGCAAGCATCCAGGTGTGACTCGGCCCTATATTAATTTCCAACTTCATTATCATAAGGGTACTTTATTTATCAGAATACAGAATCCATATCAGCATTCAATACGTACTAACCATTTCGGTGAACTAGCCACAACAAAACGAGACAAGCATTTTCATGGTGTTGGTCTAAAAAGCGTAAAGAAGGCGGTAGAGGAAGCCGGCGGAATATGGGATATCACCTATGAAAACCAAATTTTCCAAGTGGAAATTTGTCTTTTTAACATTGAGATCTTAACTGTTGCAGAAGCTGAGCAAAAATGCACCTCATAGAAAGACATCGAAACCAGAGGGGTTTCCAATGTTTATTCTAAGGGGTGCATTTCAGTCACAACTATACTTCTATTTATTTTACTTACGGTTCGATTGTAAATTTAGACGAAACTCTTCTATGCGGTAGTCTAATTTTTTCGAATGGGACATCTTATTCGCAAAATAGAATGAACAGTGGATTAATATGCTTCATTATCAATTAGGAGGTCAACCATTTGAAAAATAAAGAATCATTTATATTCGTCACAATCCCACTATCCGAGATCAAGAAATTCATCCTTATTGATTTTGTAGCTGGAACAGTCATTTACTTTGCCATAAGGTTTCCCTTACATTCCTTTATAGCCGCCTCAGCCGGAAGCATGTTCGGCCCAATACTCATTCGCCAATCCATGAAATTAGTTCAGAATCGTGCTAAAGCTTAAACCATAAAAGGCAAGCTTTCAACCTTGCTGTATGTATTTTAGAAATTGTTCAATCTGTTTTTTATGATGTTTATCATGTGGGATAAAACTTCTCAAATACTTGCGAACACTGAACTTCTTGCGGTCTCCATCCTTATATTCCAAATCGCATTCTTCATCTGTTAATCCAGAGACTGCATCTAAAATTCTAGATCTGTAGAGCACAAATTGTTCAATCAAGGTTTGCTTGGATAACAATTTGGCATACTCAATCGCGTTAGCATTAAATTCGTTAAAATCCAAATGCTTCGTTGTTAATGGTTCTTTCAAAATAATCTTCTTAATAGCACCTTCATAGAAATATTTATCCCAGAGCATGAGGTGACAGAGAATATCCTTCACGGTCCATTTACCAGTAGCTATAGGCTTATCCCAATGTTTATCTGGCACCTCTTCTAATGATTTCACGAATGGAATGAGAGACTTATATTCGAGTATCATTTGCTCCTTTGATTTTACTGCCATAGAAGCTAACCTCCGTTTGAATATAAAATAGAATAGAATAGCAAAAATATTATGCAGCATCATCCTTAGAAGCAGTTATTAGTTCAGCCTCCGTAGATTCTGGATTAAGCCAAATCCCGATCATATCATGGGTACGCTTTACATCATTTTCATCGAGTATATAATACCATTGATCCGTATGTTTTCCTTCCCCTTGGAGCATATGACTCGTTATTTCAGGGGTTCTACCTTCAAGAATTACCTTCTTAGCCAAATCCAAAATAAAATCTGACTTCATATTGGTTTTAAAGTTACTGCCAGCAATTTCGATAATGTTCTGTATATTAAGAATATTATCTATTCTTTTCATCCGATCAAGCGCTGCTTTTAGGAAAATCCGTTGTCTCTCTGTTCTCTTAAAGTCAGAGTCTTCCCGATATCTTACATACATTAAAGCTTCCTTACCGGAATAGATCGGTTTGTTCGGCTCAACTCTTAGTTTCTCATGATCGGGACTCTTATTCTCTATCACCTTGGTGATTGGAAGCACCACTCCTCCAAGCGCATCTGTAACACCCACAAGCCCATTAAAATTAATAGTAGCATAGTAATCAATAGGTGCGTTCAGTAGATTCTTAACGGTATCCACACTCATCTGAGGACCACCGTAGGAATGCGCTGCATTAATCTTGGTTTCTTTTCGTGCTCCTTTGATATTTTCTGCTCCAATAATTTCAGTATATGAATCACGGGGAATGGAGACAAGCAGTGCTTTATGGTCTTCAGGTCGAATAACTGTATAAATAATGGAGTCAGAAAGTCCATTCTCTTTGCCACGCTGATCGGTGCCTAGTAGAAGGATAGAAAAAGGACGGCCTTTATTCTCCGACGTTGCTTGTAATCCAGATTCTTCAGTGTCTTCTAACGGCACATAGGACTCTTTAAGGGTGTGTTCAATAGTTGGTGCTACAACATTATTAAACCCAAAAATCATTAGTTCTTTACGAAAAATAAAAGATCCCAGCCCAACAAGAAGTAAGGTAGCGATCGAAATGTACCAAATCTTCATTTTCTTGCTGATTTTATTCTTTTTCACTTTCTTTTTCTCGATTCTACTTAAAGCAAATGAAGCAGGTGGATGAGTGCTCTGTTTATTTTTCATTTGGATGAATTACCCTTTCTGTACATGCGACTTCTCACCATTAATGAACATCACTTTTTATTTATGCCTCCCCCCATTACCTAAATATCCCATTATTATAGACGATCATCGGATCGATAAGTTTCTTTTTATAAGAAATTTTTGAGACAAAAAAAACCACATCCTAATCAAGGATGGGTTTATTGAGGTTACATTAGATTTTGTTCAGGATCGTATCGATTTCACTTTTCAGTAAAAGATACCTGACAACACTTCTCATAATTGGAACTTTGGTTAACTTGTGCTGGTCTACATAGCTTTTCATTTGATCTTTAGACAGACCAAGCAAGCTACCGGCTTCAGACACAGTCAATACTTCTTTGTTACTTGTAGCGTTAAAGGTTTTCTTCACTTTTAAATTCCAGTCTTCAAACACCTGCACTTACATCCGCCACCTTTCTACTAAGCGAGAAATATAAGACATAAAGTAATGTGTGAAACTTATAATTTCTTATATTTAAAAAAATCCCCAAACTAAGTTCGGGGATTTTTTTCACAACTTTAGAGTTTTACAACATTCTCAGCTTGTTGACCACGATTGCCTTGAACTACGTTAAATTCTACACGTTGTCCTTCATCCAAAGACTTGAATCCGTCACCAGTGATTGCGCTGAAATGTACGAATACATCTTCTCCACCTTCAACCTCGATAAAACCAAAACCTTTGTCTGCGTTAAACCATTTTACTGTTCCTGTTAGCATAATAGAATTACCACCTTTTTTTAAATTTACATGTTATTCTTATCCCAAAAAAATCTCTTACAAAATCTCTAAAAAATAAAAATTCACATATGGTACAAGGTTATTGTCATCTTAAGAATAACCCTCTACGCTATGTGAATTAGCAGGTAACTACTTTCGATATATTGATTATATCACATCTAAAGTCATGTAGATACCCTTTAGCAGGGTATAAAAAGTGGAAAAACCCTGATCCTTTAGAAAAGGACAGGGTTTCCCACCTGTAATCACGATATCACATCAGTTTAAATTTTAAAATAAGACAATTTGTCCAGCAAATCTTGCACCATTGAGCTGAGGGACTCCGTCGAAGCTGAGATTTCTTCCATAGAAGCAAGCTGCTCCTCTGAGGCTGCTGCTACACTTTGTGAATCCGCGGACGCTTCTGATGCAAGTTCGGCTAATACTTTTACACTAGCTGAAATTTGCTCTGTACCAGCAGTCATCTGCTGTGCGGCTGCAGATACTTCCTGAATCTGATCTGTAACCTGTGTCATTTCAGCAAGAATCGATGTAAACAAAAGATCACTGTCAGATACACCCTGCACACCGATACGTACTTGCTCATTACCAACGGCCATAGCCTGTGAGGCTTGATTAGTATCTTGGACCACATGTTCGACTAATTCAGTAACTTGTTCGGCGGCTTGTTTCGTTTGATCCGCCAACATCCGTATTTCCGAAGCTACTACAGCAAATCCACGACCTTGTTCACCCACTCTGGATGCTTCAATCGCTGCGTTTAATGCCAATAGATTAGTCTGTTTACTAATATTCGAGATCAGACCAATAATCCCACTAATCTGTACAGATCTTTCACCTAATCGTTCAATCGCCAGACTGGTCTCGTCCACGGATTGCTTAAGCTCTGTCATCTGGTTCACTGCCATTTGAAGCTGTGCACTGCCTCTCTTCGTTTGATCGGTTACTTCATCTGCAGATGCAGACACCGCTGATGAAGAGTCAGCGATTCGTTGCACTCCAACGCTAAGATCGCTCATGGCCAGAGAAGATTCTCCTGCATAACCATTCTGCAGTTGCGCTCCCTCGGCGACTCGTCCGATAGCCACAGCAATCTGTTCAGCAGCTTTCCCTGTCTGTTCAGCGTTCGCTGTCAACTCTTCAGAAGTAGCACCCACTGACATCGATAAATCAGCCACAAGTCCAAACATTTCTCGAAGCTTATGTGTCATCTGATTAAAATGTGAAGACATCTTACCGAATTCATCATCATTTCGAACCTGCAAGGTTTGTGTTAAATCCCCTTGAGCCATAAGCTGCAATTTCTCAGATAATACTCGAAGCGGTTTGATCACCATTAACCATAATTGAAAGACTATAACTATTCCTAGAATCAGCATCCCAACAAGCATGATGATAAATGATTCTGTTTTCGTCTGTTCGTAGTCAGCCATGATTGTAGCTTTAGGAATCGCAGTCTGCGCATACCATACCTGATCGCTTTCTGGCAGTGGAATCGGAACAAAAATACGGAGTACATTTTCTCCTTTGGAATTAAGGGTGTACCCCTGAACCGTCTTCCCATTCTTCACTTGTCTCCACAGTGTAGCTTTCTCTTCCGTATCACCGAAATCTTTAAGTACACTTTCTGGATCATTAGGATTAGCTGCATATTTACCATTACCCGTGACTAGAGAAACGTATCCACCCATAGGTTTATATTTATCAGCATCCTCCTGGAGCTTTGATAACGAAACATCAAATCCTACCGTCCCAAGAAAAGTGCCCGATTTGTCCAAAATGGGCAGCATAACCGAAATCATCTCTATAGCCCCACCAGTCGTCTCATAGGAATAGGGTTCAATGTAGATCGGTTTTTTCTCTTTTTTAGGTAAAAGGTAATAATCACCCGCACCTTCTACATCGTAATTCTTTAAGGGTTCGACCGTTATTGATCCTTGATTCCTAAGAACATAAGGAATAAAACGCCCCGTACCATCATCATATGGCGTCTTATTGATATTGGCCTTATCGTTTTGATCGAAGGCATTGGGTTCCCACACTGTACTAATTGCAAAAAGCTCGGGTCTATTCTCAAGCATCGATTTCATTGTAGAAATAACTTCTTCACGACTCAAAGTTTGATGTTCTCTTGATTCAACCAGTACTTCTGTGAATACCTTTGCTGCCGACTCTATGTCTACCATACTATTCTGAATAGTTTCCGCATAACTTCGTCCAGCAACTTCCGCCCCTAGTTCACCGTTCGATATGCTCACACTTCGCAGATTAAGCAGATTCGCGATTAGACTAAAGAAAAAGATAACAATGATAACTAAACTTACTACCAGAACAAATTTAACCGTTAAAGAAAGCCTACGATATAACGCCATCTTAACAACTCCACTCTAGGATAATATACCTTATCTTTAATCGACAAAATACGACTATCATTAAATAGGTCTTTTTACCTATAATTAAATAATAAAATTTAAAACACCTATCCCTTCAAAAAGTATGTTTAAATAAAAGTAGCCTAACTAAAAAAATCTCAATACAAAGGAGTTCATGCCGATGGAAATATCCTCTTTTTTGTTGCCTAAAGATCAAGTTGCCTATATCACTAAC
The DNA here is from genome assembly GCF_924513355.1 of Paenibacillus pseudetheri. Taxonomy (NCBI): domain Bacteria; kingdom Bacillati; phylum Bacillota; class Bacilli; order Caryophanales; family Paenibacillaceae; genus Paenibacillus; species Paenibacillus pseudetheri. Next base: position 192,332 of record NZ_CAKMAB010000004.1, on the reverse strand, counting down.
TCACTATCCATGCTGGAAGCCTTAGAACAATTAGAGCAGCACCATTATACGGCTATCCCTATTATTGATAATGAAGGAAAATATGTAGGAACACTTTCGGAAGGTGATCTATTGTGGAAGCTGAAAAACACAGCAGATCTAACTTTTGACAATATAGGAGAAGTTCCAGTAAGTGATATCCAGAAACATGTTCATAACGAGAGCGTTCTCATAAATGCCGAAATGGAGGATATGTTGACGCTCGCCGCAGATCAGAATTTTGTTCCTGTGATTGATAAAGAAGGCGTGTTTGTCGGAATTATTCGTCGAAAAGATATCATTGAATATTATACTCGCAACATTACTGATTAACTGATTAATTGAACAACAAATAGACCTGATCAGCAACATCATGAGAAGATGAAGCTAACCAGGTCTATTTTCAACCCTAAATTAAAGTTCAGTCAGGATAATGGTTCCTTGTGGGGTGATAGCTAGCGTATGTTCATACTGTGCTGACAGACTGCCATCAATGGTACGTGCTGTCCAACCATCCGCATCAATCTTTGTTCTGTAGCTGCCTGTGTTCAGCATCGGTTCAATGGTAAATACCATCCCCTCTTTAAGACGAGGTCCTCTGCCAGCCGGACCATAGTGAGGTACCTCTGGTGCTTCATGCATTTCTGAACCAATCCCATGGCCAATAAAATCACGCACAACAGAAAAACCATTAGACTCTGCGTAAACTTGAATAGCATGAGCGACATCCCCGATACGGTTGCCTGCAACTGCCTGCTCGATACCACGGAATAAAGATTCTTTTGTGGTGTCTAGCAATTTAGTCGCCTGCTCACTAATGTTGCCAATCCCATATGACCACGCGGAATCTGCCAACCAGCCATCTAAGTTAACTACCATGTCTATGGTTACTATATCTCCATCTTTAAGTGGTTCCTTCTTCGGAAATCCGTGGCAGATTACATCATTTACAGATGCACAGGTTGCGTACGGATATCCGTTATATCCCTTTTGCTCAGGAGTCGCTCCTTGAGACAGTATAAATTTTTCTGCAAATTCATCAATCTCCCAGGTAGTAATTCCCGGCTGTAGAATTTGCGCAATTTGACGATGACATTCAGCGAGAATTTTTCCCGCCGCGCGCATTTTTTCGATCTCTTCCATCGTTTTCATGATAATCATAATATCGCCTCTTCTGTACAGAACACATCACTCTCGGGCAATGGCTCTTCTTTTGTATTTAGTTTCCCCTTTATATTATGAAAGAAAAACACGAGAAATCCAAATCATTAAGCAAAAAAAATATTTATTCCTGTCTGAAACTAAAAAACTCCCCTTATTCTTATAAAAATGTGGTTAGGGTAAGGCCAACCCACAAAGAGGTCCCAGTAGCCATCATGCAGGCTCTGGGACACCCATTTCAGTCTATATTAGATTAATCATGAAAATTAAGACCTGAAGAAACCGCTTTGACATAACCTGTACGGATCACGAAATCTCCAAAATGCTCGCTATGCAGACGTTCTTTCGAATAACGATGAAGAATCGGCTCCAGCGTCTCCAGAATTTCTTTTTCATCTATGTTTTCTTTATACATTTTATTCAAGCGATCTCCCGTAAACCCTGCTCCCAAGTACATATTATATCTGCCTGGACCTTTACCAATAAACGAGATTTCGCCTAGTGCCGGTCTTGCACATCCATTAGGACAGCCTGTCATCCGGATCACAATTTCCTCATCGCGTAGACCAGCTTCATCAAGGACAAGCTCTAGCTTATCAATCAACGAAGGCAAATAACGTTCTGCTTCAGCCATTGCAAGTCCGCAGGTTGGTAGCGCCACACAAGACATCGAACTGCGTCGTAGCGCAGACAGATGAGCTCCGTCCGTAAGTCCATGCTGTTTAGCCAGCTCAGCCACTTTTCGCTTTTTGGCAGTGGTTACGTTAGCAATCGTTAAATTCTGATTCGGCGTAAGCCGGAAATCCCCGGTATGAATCTTGGAAATTTCCCGCAGTCCAGTCATCAATGTGTACCCTTCTTGGTCATGAATCCGTCCACTTTGGATATAAAGCGTCAAATTCCATTTTCCATTGGTGCCCTTCACCCAGCCATAGCGGTCTCCATTGTGGTCGAAATGGTACTCACGTGCCGCCTCAAGCTGCCATCCGAGTCTTTCATGCAGCTCATCGACAAACCATTCCAGACCGTGGCGGTCAATCGTATACTTGAACCGTGCATTTTTGCGGACAGAACGATTTCCATAGTCCCTCTGAATCGTTACTGTCTTCTCCGCTACATCGATCAATTGATCAGGACGGCAAAAACCAATGATACGGCCAAGCTGAGGATACGTGCTGGTATCGCCATGCGTCATTCCCATACCGCCGCCTACAGAAACGTTGAACCCTACCAGCTTATCATTCTCAAGAATAGCGATGAAGCCTAGATCCTGCGAGAACACATCTACGTCATTTGAAGGGGGTACCGCAAGACCAATCTTGAATTTACGCGGTAAATATACCGGACCATAGATCGGTTCAACTTCTTCCCGATCTCCTAAACTATCCACTACCTTTTCACCGTCTAGCCAAATTTCATGGTAAGCGGGAGTACGTGGGGATAGATGATCACTAACTTTGCGCGCCCATTCATAGACTTCTGCATGCACCTCAGATTGATAAGGGTTCGGATTGCTCATTACGTTACGGTTTACATCCCCACAAGCTGCAAGGGTTGTCATTAGCGTATCATTGATGCTTCGAATGGTCTTCTTTAAGTTCCATTTGAGAACGCCATGCATTTGAAATGCCTGTCTTGTAGTCAGACGTAAGGTTCCGTTACCATACTTCTGTGCCAGATCATCCATCACCAGCCATTGTTCCGGTGTAGCTACACCACCTGGGGCAACTACGCGAAGCATAAACTGGAATGCTGGCTCCAGCTTCTGACGTTCCCGTTCATTGCGCAAATCTCTGTCATCCTGCATATAGCTTCCGTGAAATTTTAGCAGCCGATTATCATCTTCAGGTAGACCACCCGTAATCGGATTGCTTAGTGTCTCAACCAATGCACCCCGCAGATAGTTACTCTCCGACTTGATATGCTCAACATCACTTGGAGGCCCGCCGATCGGCTTAACCTTCTCATTGTTTTCCATTGTTGTTATCTCCTCCCGAAGTCATTCGATAACTCCATCTATCCATTAGTAGACATCACGCTGGTAACGCTGCGTCTGTTGCATATCTTCCAGATAAGCCGCTGCCGCTTCAGGGTTAAGTCCGCCCTCACTCTGAATCACCGTAAGCAGTGCAGAATGAACATCATGCGCCATGTACTTCTCGTCGCCGCAAACGTAGACATGAGCACCCTCTTGCAGCCATTCATAAACCTCACGACTCTTTTGTAAAATGCGATGTTGTACATATACTTTCTCTTCGGTATCACGTGAGAAGGCGACATCCAGCTTGCTTAGAACGCCATCCTTTAGCATTCTCTGCCAATCAGTCTGATACAGGAAATCTGTTACAAAATGCCGATCCCCATAGAACAGCCAAGATTTTCCTTCTACTCCCAGCTCTCCGCGTTCCTCTAAGAAAGAGCGGAATGGTGCAACACCTGTGCCCGGTCCGATCATGATGATCGGTGCATCCGGATTTGTCGGCAGCTTAAAGTTAGGATTATGCTGAATGTAAATAGGCAATGTATCCCCCGGTTCTACTCTTTCTGCACAATGCACTGAGCAGACACCGTAACGTTCCCTTCCGTGAGCCTCATAACGTACAGCTCTGACGGTTAGATGAACCTCATCCGGGTTAGCTTTATAACTGCTAGCGATAGAATATAGGCGTGCAGGAAGCTTCCGCAAAATCGCCACAAAACTGCTGGCTGGACCTTCCCACGGTGAGAAGTCCTGAATCAAATCGAGTAGATCGCGTCCTTGAATATACTCTTTAAGTTCCGAAGCACGGTCTGGAGCTAATAACTCACTCAGCTTGTTTGAAGCAGACAGCTTTGCCGCTTGCTCCAGCAAAGGTTTGGTCAATACAGTGATTTCATAATGATGCAGAAGTGCCTCACGTAAGGCTCCTTCATCACCTTTCTTATTAAATGGAACCTTATCATTAGGATTCCAGCCCATAGTATGAATAATAACGTCCACCAGTTCGGGATGATTCTCTGGGTATACTCCCAGTGCATCCCCAGGTTCAAACTGTATATTAGAGCCTTCAAGCGATAGTTCCAAATGGCGAGTCTCCCGGTCCGAGCCGCGTCCGTTCAAATTCAGATTCTCCAGTACCTCTGCCTTAAAAGGATTATTCCGAGTATATAGGGGTTCTTGTGACTCTGCGTCCTCTGCGGCTTGAACCACTTTTGCAGCAATGGCTGGAGCAATTAAATTTGCATTTAATGCACCAATTACACCTTCAAACCATTCGGCAACGGAATCATCATAATCGAGATCACAATCTACACGTGGACTTAGGCGCTTACCACCAAGTTCCTTTAACCTCTGATCGAACTCTTTACCCGTCTGACAGAAAAATTCATAAGAGGTGTCTCCCAGAGCCAGAACAGAAAACCGCAGGTTCTCTAATTGAGGAGCTCTTTTACTGTAAAGAAATTCATGAAAAATCCGTGCATTATCAGGTGGTTCACCTTCTCCATGAGTGCTCACCAATAGAAGCAGATTCTCAACCTTTTTAAGCGCTGTAGGTTTAAAGTTATTCATCGCGGAGAGTGTGACCTGAAATCCTTGCTCTTCCAGCTTGCGGGATAAGCTCCCCGCTAGTCGCTGGCAATTCCCCGTTTGCGATCCAAATAATATGATCACTTCCCGTGATGCTGCTGGTTGACTCGTTACAGCCGCGCCAACCTCCGCGTTTCTAATCGCATTCGATGGCACTTGAAGTTCGGCACCCGCCGGCGCTGATACCGCAGTACGTCCAATCGCGGACAAATATCCGCTGAGCCATATTTGCTGAGTCTCCGTTAAGGATGGTAGAAGACAATTGAGAAGCTCGACTTGATTCTCGTTAAAAGGACTGTTCGTTACCTGTAGTTGCAACAATATCCACCTCTCCTAAACATGAAATCTGGTTATGATCCGTACCTCATTTAAATCGATCTGAGCCTTTTATAGAACCTCATAAAATCAGGCTATCACAATAATTGTAAACGATCAATGAAGTCATTTTAACCTAATAAATGTTAATTATAGAAAAAACATCTATAAATCACGCAAAAACCGATCAAAACAGTATGATTTACCCTGATTTGATCGGTTTCATTATAAAAAATGATACTATTTATAAAATATTGTGATAAATAAAAACTATAAATCCTTCTTACTTTCGGGAAATAATACCTCGCCTACCCCCGTCTTTATCTTCACAATCTCTTCTAGCGCATTCGATAACTCACCTGGCGGATAAGGCTTCGTTAAATACTTCTGTATCCCATCATTCAGTTGGTTCTTATCTGATTGATCCAGAGCAGAAGAGATTACAATCGGAATATTCTCTGTTCTCGAATCCTCTTTTAGCATTCGGATCAAATCCCAGCCGTCCAGTTCTTCACCAAGCATCAAATCAACCACGATCGCAACAAATGGTGTTTTCAAGGCCTGATCAAAAGCTTGCTGTGGATGATAGTGATGGGTAACACGGAACCCCTTCCCTTTAAGCTCTTCTGATAAAAGCAACGAAAGACTATAATCATCTTCAACAATCATTACATTAGGTTTGAGTTCTTTATCGGCATTCCATTTATTCAGCTCATCTTGCTGTCGGCTTGCTTCTGCATTAAGGATTGGGAGGCTAAACCAAACGGTTGTCCCCTCTCCCTCTACCGAATCAATACCGATGGTTCCCTTTTGTTTCTCAATAATTTCTTTACAGATGGCAAGACCGAGACCTGTTCCACCAATTCTTTTGGAGGCACTGTTGTCCACTCTTCTGAATTTTTGGAATAGCTGTCCGATTTGATCCTTTGGAATGCCCAGACCATTATCCTGGATACGCACAATAATATGATCCGGCTCATTATGCAGCAGTACCTTCACTTCATTATTAGACGGTGAGAACTTGATCGCATTACTTAACAAATTCGTTAGAACTTGGACGATCTTATCCTTGTCCACATCTACCTCTGCATTGAGAGCCTCATCCACCAATAGCACATGATGTGTGCTACTAAGTTTATATTGATCGATAACCCCAAGGACAATTTCACTAAGATTTACATGCTCCGTGATATACTGCTGCTTCCCTGACTCCATTCTCTGCAGATCCAGAAAATCATTAATAAGCTCTGTCAACCGCTTCGCTTCTTTATGAATCGTCTCCAAATACTTCAGCTGCTTCTCAGGCTTCATGGTTTTTGACAATAGCAGTTCCGTGAATCCTAATACACTCGACAATGGTGTTCTCAGCTCATGACTTACCGTACTGACAAGATCAGATTTCATAAGATCCAGCTCGTACTCCCTAGTGATATCTCTATATACAAACAATGTACCAATTCTAAGCTCCCGGCGGAAAACAGGAATCGCATAAACATCAATATACTTCTTGGATTCCGTTCCAATGGAGTATTGCATACTGCTGGACTCCAGAGCATCCTCAGAGATTGCTTGTTCAAAAAACGACCGAAGTTCATGGTTCTCATTCGAGCGTTCGATGAAATAATCCATCCATTCTTGTCTAGGAGTCAGTGTTCCTTCGATCCAGTCATAGTTAACGATGTTGCACAACGCCTTATTCATCTGAAGCATCATGCCTTCTGTACTCACGAACTGAATGCCTTCGTTTACGTTATTCACGATATCGCGGTTCAGCTTTCGTCCATGTTCAATCTCTTCGTACATGAACAAACGTTCAATCGCCAGAGCTACGCGGTTCATCATTCCTTGAACCTCATTAATCTCTTCTTTACTGAAAGAATGTCCAATCCGGGTTCCGCAAAATACAGCTAGAATCTCATCTTCTGCATTTACAACAGTGGTATAGAAATCATAACAGTAGACCTCATTTGCAGAAATCCCCTGTTCCGATTGCGTAGCTAGGCGCTTAATCAGATAGGTTTTTTCCGTCTTCAAACGATATAACATTTCATTGTTCTCATTATCGAGATAACGCTCTACATTTTCCTGAGGAATCCCTTTAACAGCCGCGATCTTATCTTTTACAAGAAGGAAGAAACTCGAATCAAATGAATACAGGTTATGCATGAACTGAATAAACTTATCTGCAAATTCATGTTTATCTAAGGTGTAAGTAATGTCATGATTCAGCTGATTATTAAGCTCAAGCATTTTTTTTGTCTGTTCCGTATTCTTCAGCGTTTCCGCTAGCTCCAGCTGTATTCTTTTCATAGAAGTGACATCATACGCGATAAGAATGTACTGATAAATCACACCCTCATTGTTCAGATACGGCACGACAGTCAGATGCATCCAGATTGGCGATCCGTCTTTAGTCAGAATCTGGAGTTCATTGCTCCATACCCCACCCGTATTTAATTTATTGAAGATCTTCTGCATTTGTTCTCTAGATATATTATAGAGTTCAAATAACTTATAGGTAAAACCGATAATTTCAGAATTTTTATAGCCGGTATATTTGCTTAAATTATCATTCGCATAGGTAAATACGCCTTTATCTGTAAGGATCCCCACCGCTGAGGATTGATCGAGTGCCTTCATCATACTCTCTATTTCACTAAGAGAACGTTGCAGTCTGTACTGCTGATCCTGAAGTTCATCTTGCTGCGCGTGTAGCTCCTCATTCTGCATCATCAATTCTTCTTCTTTGTCCTGAATACTTCTGGCCATATTTAGAAATGCATTATAAAGTCGACCAATCTCATCTTGATGCTTAAGCTTGCCCAGAAGAATTTCCTCACCGGCAGCCAGGGAATGAGTGGCCGCTTCCAGCTTCAAAATAGGATTAATTAAGTTCTTAAGAATCCGCCAGATCATAAAGGTAAAGAACAGTAGAATAATCGTGCTAAAAAAGAAAGCGATAAAAGTGAATTCGTTAGCTCGTTTGATATAATCCATAGCCATAGTATTTAATGCTGCATCGGATCGCTGTCTGTACTCTTTCGTATACGTTAGAAAATCATTCACTGATTTAGTAATACCGTCTCCGGATAAAACTCTCAAAGCTGCATAATCATCAGCCTCGACAAGCCGAATCGCTTCCGGTAAGGTTTTATTTTTATACTGGACATAAAATGATTTTAAACCATCTCTAAACAAGGCTTCTTCGGCTGATAAATTAAGATTAGAATACGTATCCAGTATCTGATCAAATTTAACTAGGGCTGCATTTAAGAGCTTTAATTCATTCTCGTCCTTAAGCAAAGTGAATCCCCTAGCTCGAAAAAACACCTCATTTAACGTGCTCGCCATCTCACTGATCGTGTCTGCTTTATACTGCAAACTTTCACGTTCTCTACTTAATTCATCTTGCTCGTAGTTTATGAAAATGAAAAAAACAGTTCCCATAAGAATGATTAAAGAAAACACAAGTACAATGATGCGGAAATATTTATTTTTGATACTGTGATTAGCGTTACTTTCCTTCACCAAGCAGGATCCCCTCCACAATCTGCAAGAGTTCCATCGGACTAAATGGTTTTGGCATGAAGTAACGCGCGCCTGCTTCAACTGCTCGAATTCGATCTACATCTTGAGCCTTGGCCGTTAACATTAATATAGCTGTAGTTTTCTTCTTCTCCTCATCCAGCTGCTGAAGCACTTCAATCCCGGTCATTTCCGGCATCATATAATCCAGAATCACCAAATCATAAGGATCCGCAGATAGCTTGGTTAGAGCCTCCAGCCCATTCTCGGCTGTGTGAATCTCAACATTCTCCAAATCTTCCAATGTATCCTCGATTAACATCCGTAATACTTCTTCATCATCCACTACCATTATTTTTTGCATATTTGTACAATTCCCTTCGTGTTAGAACAAGAATCTATGAGCCAACCGTTCCATTCGGGACAACAGCTCAGGCATATGGACAGGTTTTACTACATAATCATCGGCACCCATCTGCAGGGCATGTACAATATCCGCCTGATTATTTCTCCCTGTCAGCATGATCACTAATATATTCACTTCCGGATACGTCTTGCGAATTCTTTCCAGGACTTCAACGCCATCAAGTTCCGGCATCACACCATCCAGTAGAATAATATATTTCTCATCTATGGAATACCAATCCGATTGCAAGAAATCCAGCCCATTCGCAAAACTGCTGATATTCACCTCTGCAATATCCTCCGGCTCCCAAGTATCAATCTGATGAGTCACTATTTTTCGAATCAACGCATCATCATCCACAACAATTACATTTAGAACCGAATGCTTTTTAGTCGACGATAAATGGTCAGTGTAAAGTGTAGTCTGATTCCTTCCGGCATCTTTGCTGGCATAGAGAGCTTGGTCTGCTTCCTCTACAATTTTATCGGCAATATTCTCAGCTTCTGTTACCTCTGATATCCCACCCGAGAAGGTCACATGAAAGACTTCATTCTTCGTAAAAAAGTCAGTGGCAGCAAATCGCTCCTGAATACGGTTTATTACTGTCAATGCAGAACTCGCATCCGTATTTGGCAGGAACACAGCAAACTCTTCTCCACCGAAGCGGCAAAAGGTATCTTCCATACGAATCGAACCCTGTACAAGCTCAGACAAGGACTGTAATACCTCATCTCCGATTAGATGACCATATGTATCATTAATCTTTTTAAAATAGTCCAGATCAATCAGAGCTAAAGAAAACACCCGTTCCGTGCGCTTAAAATCGCAAATCAGCTGCTTCATCACTTGATTAAAGTGTTTTCGATTAAACGCACCCGTCAATTCATCCACAATGATGGATTCCTGCCATTCCCGCTTTAACTCAAAGCGGTTTTTAATCAAAGCCAGAAATAAATCAATATCTACAGGCTTCGATAAAAAATCCATCACGCCCAGCCTATAGGCATGTAATTGCGTCGCTTTGGAGTACTCCCCACTTATAATGATGATTGGAATACGTTCTTTTTTGGCTTTGCCGATAATTTGATTCAAGACCTCAATCCCGCTGATATCAGGCAAAAGAATATCCAGAAGAATTAGATCCGGTTTGGTTTCATAAAAAATCTTAAGACCTCGTTCAGCGGACAAGGCAATACTTACATAATAGTTCTGCTTCTCCAACGATTCTTTTAAATAAGCTACTAATTCTACATCATCATCAATAAGCAAAATATCATTCTGCGGGAGAGCACCAGTGTCACCATGTTTGTCTAACAGCTTAACTGAACCTAGAGAAACCGATGAATTTTGATCAAACAGTGGAATAAGCGGATACAAATATTCGCCCCACTCTTCAATAGACCAGCTCTTAAGGCTACTTTCCATGAAATAGGGCAACGTTGCATTGGCAAACTGTTCAACTTCTTGTAATCCCACTGTTCCTGCCGTGCCTTTCAAATTATGCAAAAAACGATAAATGTCCTTCTCGTTAACTCCCGACAGTTCCGACCATTCCTGGAGGGTTTGTTTGGTCCGCTCTTCAACCATATCTTTATATTTTTGTGTAGTCATATTTACTCCTTCAGAGTATCGTATCAATCTCTCACTTCATCATATTTTTCATATACTGTCAATCGAATTTCCTTTAAATTCATAGGACTTTATATAAAAATGATCAAACTGACAAAAAACCTTTGGTTGAAGCTTGCTTCAGCATTTGTAATAATGATTGGAATGGTTCATTCCGTTCACACGGCGTAATCACCATATACAAAGGGAGGCTGTAATCATGAAGGGGATTATTACTGTATTAGGAAAAGACAAAGTAGGGATTATTGCTAAGGTATGTACATATCTTGCCGAGCACAATTTGAACATTCTGGATATTTCTCAGACGATTGTACAAGATTATTTTAACATGATGATGATTGTAGACATTTCTGGCGCGACTAAAGCATTTGAGGATATTGTTGAAGATTTACATTTGATCGGCGAAGCGATCGGCGTGGAAATCAAGCTTCAGCATGAGGATATTTTTAATATTATGCACCGCATTTAGGAGGATGACCATGATATCACTGGTGGAAGTACAAGAAACGAATAAGATGATCCGTGAAATGAATCTGGATGTACGTACCATAACGATGGGGATCAGCCTCATGGATTGTGCGCATACAGATATGAGAACCTTTAACCAAAACGTATACGACAAAATCACTAGATCCGCCGAGAAGCTCGTCAAAACAGGTGAAGATCTAGAAAGACAATTCGGTGTACCCATTGTTAATAAACGGATTTCTGTGACCCCAATTGCTATTGCTGCCGGTGCCGTGAAGACGGATACGTATGTACCTGTAGCGGAAATTTTGGACAAGGCTGCCAAAGAAGTTGGCGTTAACTTTATTGGTGGCTTCTCTGCGCTTGTGCAAAAAGGGTGCACCAAAGGTGATCGTATTCTAATCGACAGTATCCCAGAAGCACTCGCAGTCACTGAAAGAGTCTGTTCGTCCGTCAACGTTGGCTCCTCCAGAAGTGGAATCAATATGGATGCTGTAAAATTAATGGGTGATATCATTATTCAAACTGCGGAACGCACCAAGGATCGGGATTCCATCGGCTGTGCTAAGCTGGTTGTCTTCTGTAATGCTGTCGAAGACAATCCTTTTATGGCTGGAGCCTTTCATGGGGTGGGTGAACGGGAATGTGTCATCAACGTGGGTGTCAGTGGCCCGGGTGTAATCAAGCGTGCATTAGAGGAAGTGAAAGGTCAGGACTTCGAAACTCTGTGTGAAACGATCAAACGGACTGCGTTTAAAGTTACGCGTGTCGGACAACTAGTTGCGCAGGAAGCATCGAAACGGCTGAACGTGCCTTTTGGGATTATCGATTTATCTCTGGCTCCAACACCGGAAATTGGGGACTCCATTGCGGAGATCTTTCAAGTCATGGGTCTGGAAGAAGCTGGCGCACCAGGAACAACAGCCGCTCTGGCGATTCTAAATGACAATGTTAAAAAAGGTGGCGTGATGGCCTCCTCCTATGTTGGCGGACTCAGTGGAGCCTTTATTCCAGTTAGTGAAGATCACGGAATGATTCAAGCCGTACAGCGTGGTGCTCTTACGCTCGAGAAGCTAGAAGCCATGACCTGTGTATGTTCTGTAGGACTGGACATGATTGCTATTCCGGGAAGTACCACCAAAGAGACGATCTCTGGCATCATCGCCGATGAAGCTGCTATCGGAATGGTCAATAACAAAACAACCGCTGTTCGCGTCATTCCTGTCATCGGCAAGGATGTAGGCGAAATCGTAGAATTTGGCGGCCTCCTTGGATATGCGCCTGTCATGGCTGTTAACGGCTTCAATTGTGCCAACTTCATCAACCGAGGCGGACGAATTCCTGCTCCAATTCACAGCTTTAAGAACTAATAGAAACCTCAAACAGCAAGTCCCTATTTGTACCTAGGCGACTTGCTGTTTTTTATTGTTCAGAGCATGAAGATGTTAATGTTATCAGATTTAAGCCCGCTGGATCCCGATATTAGGTGTTCCCCCGGTCAAATCGATAAATAATACATAGTCATTCCATCCGTACCCTTCAGCACGAGCCCTGTCTGACCTGCAACACCCATAGCGAAATATCTGACTTGTGGAAGGCTCGTAGGTGCTGAAACTGGTGATAGCCCTTAACCGCACCGATCAATCCCTTTGACGAAAAAGCGCTGGAAGAATGGGTAAACGATTAGAATCGGCAATACGACGATCATCGTTACGGTCATTCGTACAGAGGTTGGAGTCTGCATATTCGCTACACTAGCGGCCATATCTGGTGAATTACGAATTAAAGCTGCGAGCGAGCTGGACTCGTTCAAATAACGCCATAACAAGAACTGAAGCGTAAAGTACTTCGTATCTGTCATCAGAAACGCCGTATCAATAAATGAGTTCCACTGATTCACTGCGAAAAAAAACGTAATCGTAGCCAGAATGGGTGTAGTAAGCGGTACAATAATGTTCCAGAACACCCGCATGTAACCAGCACCATCCATAGACGCTGACTCCTCAAGGGATGGAGGAATGGCCTCAACGAACGTTTTGACCAGAATGATGTTGAATGGCGTAATAATCGTAGGCAAAATATAAGCCAGATAGTTATTGGTCAGATGCAAATTGTGCATCGTGATGTACCAAGGGATCAGACCTGCGCTAAAATACATCGTAACCACGACACAGTCTCTGTATATAGAACGGTTGTCGGGACTTTTCTTACTGCGGTCTGCGTCGGATTAGATACAATCGTCTTGAACCATTTCAAACCAACGTAAGGCGTGTCTGACAACGGTATTCCGGGAACGAAATCATAAAAGGCATAAGTCCATCCGCTGATCGGCAGATAATAGAAAATAAAGGTGACAACAAGAAATGGAAAAGCCATGAAGAACAATTTATGTTTGTTCTTCATCTTCCAGCGTGATCGATGAACCGGATCGACGCTGGGAAGCAGTTCACCAGCAGGTAACCCCATATCGGAATCTCCTATACCCAGATTTTGATTACGTTTTCAGAGTATCAGAATCTGAGCTTCTGGTGAGATACAGAGCATATATGACTTTAGACAAAAAAACGACAACCACTTTGGAAGTACCCGAAGTGGTTGTCGTTTTTTATATGTCTATTTTCACTGAATCATAATCAAACGAATATTCTCTAGACTACATGCTAATGTCCTGACGTCTGAACATTCCCCTCCGCAGAGGCATCCATCTTCTGACGTCCCATATAGAATGAAGCCAATAACGCTAAAGCTGCAGGAATCACCGCCCAAGCAAAGGTGTTTACTATGGATGAGGATAACCCAGCTGTAATCTTACCCAGAATTTCAGGTGGTATGAGCGCCCTAGTCTCAGGTGAGAGCAAAGCATGCGGATCTTTAAAATCCATAGCTCCCGCCGGAGCCGCTCCTCCACCCTTAGCCGAGAGTAGCTTGGTAAGACTGCCTGAGAAATAGTGACTTTGAATGATACCGAAGGTGGTAATGCCTATCGTCATGCCCAGTGAACGAATGAAATTCAACGTTGCGCTGGCAGAGCCACGTTGATGTGCGGTCAATCCATGAATGGATGCCGTACTTAGCACTGAGAATGAAGCACCAATCCCTAGCCCAATTAAAATCATATACAAAGTAACAAGCAGTCGCGAAGCATCTGGCGTGAGTGTCGCTACAAGTCCAGTACCGATCACCAAAAGTGCAAATGTAGGAATCAGCAGGCTGCGATAACTGGTTTTTGACATTAGAAATCCGCCCATCGTAGCTGTAACCACTGAGCCAACCATCATTGGCAGCAATACAAGTCCTGAATTTGTAGCTGATCCGCCCAATACCCCTTGAATAAAGATCGGAATATACACGGAAGCCACAATAAAAGCTGCACCGCTAAATAGAGCACAGATAATGCTCACCGCGTATAATCTTTTTTTAAACAAAGCAAAGGAAATAATCGGTTCTTTCGCTCTAGTCTCTACAACAAGAAACACAGCTGCAAGGATGGCAAAGGCTGCAAATAAACCAAGAATCATGGACGAATTCCAAGCATACTCTTTCCCGCCTAGTTCCAGCGCAAACATTAAGCAAATGACTGAACCAAGCAGCGTACCCGCTCCCAACCAGTCAATAGGCTGTTTAGAATGCTCATGCGATTCTTTATAAAAGAATACGACCATCGCAAAAGCCAACAGACCAAGGGGTAAGTTAATATAAAATATCCACTGCCAAGCAATATGATCGGTAATATACGCACCCAGTAATGGACCAAATATACTCGACAATCCAAATACTGCGCCGAATGCCCCGCCGAGTTTGCCCCTCGTCTCCAGCGGAACAGCATCGAACATGATGGCAAAAGCGATTGGCACCAGCGCACCACCGCCAATGCCCTGAATAGCCCGGTACGCAGCTAACTGAGTTATTGTATCAGCCGTTCCACAGAGAGCCGAACCCGCCATGAATACAATAATTCCAAATATAAAAAACTTCTTACGACCATACATATCAGACAGCTTGCCAAAAATGGGCATACCCGCCATCTCGGCTACGAGATAAGCTGATGTGACCCAGACAAATTTGTCCATTCCGCCAAGCTCCCCAACAATATTACCCATTGCAGTAGCAACGATGGTGCTGTCCATGGAGGCCATAAGAATTCCTAATAGAAGACCTGCGATAACAATACCCAGATTGGGCGATTTGGCAGCACTCATATATTCCACTCCTCTTTTTCTCAAAAAATAACTATAAAATTGTCTTTATATCTTCACTTGATGCTTCACTGTTGCGTGCTTATGAACTTCTAGTGTATCGCGGAATTCCACCGTTTCTATTTCACAATCCGGACCAATGATTATACGTTCTCCCCTTACCATACTAGCCTTTGTATTGACCAGGTCAATAACATCGCCTTCGATTAGCCCCGCTTCAAATAGTATTTTCGAAGTTGGCTTCATCATATGCAGTAGTCTTCCCGTTTTACTCTTCTTAATGGTTAAGATACTGCCCCCAACCTCCTTCGCACTACTTGGACCAAACAATTTAATCTCCAAATGCTCAGCACTAAGTAATCCAGCTACACTTAAGGCACCGGAAATTTGCAATTTTTCCCCTTCACAATCATCCTTCACATCCAGATTTCCGTAGAGATGAAGCTTATCGATTTTTACGGAGGCTGCTTTTATTTCACCCTGTCCACGTAAGGAATCTCCTTCAAGACTACCCTCGAGCGCAATTTCGCCAGTGATTTTCATTTGCTTCATATGCAGATTTCCAGCTATATTGGCATTTCCAGTCAGATTCATCTTCTCGCAATTTACATCTCCAGCGAATTTGCATTCTCCGGTGATCTTAACATCTTTGAAAGAACCACCGGCTGAAGATGTCGTTCCAATTATTTTCAGATTATCATTCACCGACCTTCTCCACCTTTCCAACCTTAGCCTCTGGATGCACTGTAATTTGTTCCCGATACTCTACCTGTCCGAGTGTACAGCCTGGGCCAATAATGACAATATTTCCTCTGATGATATCCGCAGTTGTATATTCTACATCTATAAAATCTCCCTCGATCGTTCGAGCACATAGCTCAGGCCGAAGTTTAGGGATGATTCCGCTAAACATCTTACTCCAAAATCCATTATTCACTTGCCGTATCACGAGGCTCTCCACACCAACTTCATTGGCCTTCGCCTGACTCTGCAGTTTGAAATCCACATGACCGGCACTTAGTAAACCACCAACATTAAAGCTACCTTCACCTACGAAATCCTCAAGCTCACAATCCCCTTTAATACTCACCATTCCGTTAAGGGTACAGCTTTCACCTCGAAAACTCTTACCTACATTAAGAACCCCATCCACCTTTAGGGTACCAAAACTTAAATTACCCATCACTTTGATGACCCCGTTGCATTCTGCTTCTTCTGCTGCGAGATCATCATTCAAATTCATATGCCCATTTCCTTTAAACATTCGCGCCACAATCGGTCCGACAACTTTACCTACACCATCCATGTTTACGTTGTTGTAAGTACCTCCGGCCCCACCACTAACCCCGTTTATTATCAAATCAGGCAGCTGATGTTTGTCCATTACTCTTCCCCCCTATTCAACAAGCTTGTAGGCAAGCTTACCTTTCAATTGTTCGATCAAATCTGCATATGTCATTTTACTGACCAACCTAACCCCTTCATCAAACCATAACTCCGCTGGCGCTTGAGCCAGAATGAAGGATGAAACCCCCATTTTCCGGACAAAAAACAACTCCCAGCTTCCATTCTCAAGCCTTGAAACTTTCTCCTGCAAAGTGCGAAACAGAAGCTCTGCCTCCTCCATACTCATTTCCCCAGCACTAAGCAGGCGGTCTACAGCGAATAAATGAACGAGCCCCTCAAAAGTATATTTATTTTCATCACCAAGACTTTCTCCAAATTTCCTCAGCGTTGTTGTCGAAACAATGTTACGTTCTACAATTTCCTTAGCAGTTATACTCACCTTCTCAAAGGATGCCTTACCCGATAGCTTATCAGCCATTTCATCCAAAGAAAGCCCATCTTTCATATTCACAATGTTGTGAATTCGCGACAAGATCATCTCTTTAGGAAAAAAAGTCTCTTGTCCAGTAAAGGTAGATTTGCGAATAAACCATTCCTCGGGGATTAACTGCTTCCTTTTCCAGCGGTACAATTGCCCATATGAAATACCGGTTAAATCCAGCAGTTGCTTCTTCGAAATCAAATCATCTTCCATATGTGATCACTCCTTGAAAACATCGTAACATAACACTGTTACGTTGTAAACAAAACACTCCCCTTAAATCTCCTACTGCAACGAATCATTGCATTAATGTTTCCCTCCAAGATTTTACGACAGTAGAAAAGAGCGAACCTCCGTCTGGAGGAGGATCTTCGCTCTTTTACCCGCATTGTATTCTTTGATTTAAGCTAGGCAGAGGGCTAACTTTCTTTTACTGATTTAAAACAAAGAAAAGAAAAGAAAGCTCTCCCTTGCCATTGCTATGGCATCTGGGACAGCCTTCTCTATTTCACTTGCCTATCTACGAATATTACCGTTCAAGTCTTTCAGAACCTCACTGCACATAGGTATAATGAGCTGAATCATATTGTGGCCCGGATTTCTCATAAGTGAACCAGTACTCAATGCTGCTGCCAGCACTTAATCCACTCACCGTCTGCTTCCATGTACCTGAGCTGTTAGTCATCCGGTAATTAAGCTGCGGTCCCCCGTTAACCTTATAATGCACATCTACATAAAGAGCACTGGTCACAGGTGTAATATAAATGCTAGCTTCTGTCGAAGAAAGTCTCGTAACCCCTGCTGTAAAGTCGGCCGTCACATGATCACCACCTCCGCTGCCTCCAGTGGGATTAGTAGTAACTGTTGCGGTATTACTAGCGGATGATAAATTACCTGCTGCATCCGTAGCTTTTACTGTAAACGTATAGGCTGTGCTTGGAGTTAGTCCACTAACAGTAGCTGTAGTTCCCGCCACAGAGGCTACCTGCTGTGTTCCGCGATAAACGAGATATCCTGTAACCCCAACATTATCAGTTGAAGCAGACCAGCTCAGGTTAACTGCTGTATCCGTCTTGCTGGTTACCGTCAGATTAATGGGTGCAGTAGGTGCTGTAGTATCTCCAGTATTACCATCACCCGTCAAATATTGACCTGTGAATGGATTAAACCGGTGTAGTGATAGAATTAACCACCCCGTGCTGGACACGCAGTTTTGCTGTGCCATAACCCAATAGCTGTTGCTGGTCCCTTTCAGCGAGTATGGAATTCCCCCAAGCGAAGCGCCGCTTGTGCCTTGCTTTTTAATAATTTCAGTGTTAATGGCATCTGCTTTGGATACATTGCCTTGCAGATAGTAAGCGAGCGACATAAATGCGCTTCCTTCAAACCATACATCAGCACCTGTATTGCCAATTTGATTCCCGTTATCGTCATATGCCGGTAAAACTTCGTCTGTCCAATCAAAATCATAGCCGGTGAGCGTATTTCCAGCATCATTGTAAGTAAGCGTCTGCTTGTAACGCGGATTCGCAAGTGTACCCGGGGTGCCGGAGGCATTTTCCACATAAGTTAAGCTTGCGCCATAGTTATGGGTTCCGGATACGCCTAAAGCCAGTACTCCCCATGGATTCACGTCTAAAGGAATTTTAGGATCAATCAGATTCGTATCGTTTTTCCAGCCTCCCTTGAAGCGTTTGACACTGTCATCCCATACATAATTATCCAGGAAGGTTTTAACTCCAGAAGCTGCACTGTTATAAGTGGCTGCCTTGGAGGAATCCACCGATGCATAATACTGCAGCACCCGGTAAATATCGATATTGTGCTCGGTAGAGCTCCAAGGCTCATCGGAGTTACTCCAAGCACTCCATCCTCCTGCGATACTGCCATTTGCTTTTTTATACTGTAAGCTCCAATCGAGCGCTTTGAGCGCCATCGGACGATATCGCGTGTCATTATATTGCTTTTCATAAGCCATAGCTGCCATTGCCATCCATACAACCGGCCCCACATGTTTACGAATTTCTTCTCCGTAGCCATTGTTATACCAATAAGAGTTCAGCCAGAAGCCCGAAGGGTCCTGAATGTCCCGCATTTTGTTCAACACCTGCTCTGCCCGTGTCCGCTCACCTTTTACAATAAAGGCAATGGCTGCAACCGCTTGATCATACGTGTATACAATCTGTTTGGGGTTGTTAGGTCCCCAGAAATCTTCAAAGCTATCTACCAAGCCTTCAAAAGCATACCCTGCTGTAGCATCTTGCTGAGTCTTCAGCCAGATTAAAGCACGATTTGAAGCGTCACTTGCAGCATCTGCACTCACTTTTCCACCCATAGGTAGAGCTACTCCAAAAACCAGCAGACTTGTCATTAAGATCGAAAACAGCTTCCTCATCTTCATAACTTTCCTCCTCATAATCATGATGAACTGGGCAATGAGAGATCTTTGAAGCATAGTAAATAAAGCGTTTTCAAACAACGACAACAACAACTTTTGAACACCTTACCATGGTAATTGTCCTCATTTTCAGCCTTTGAGGCCAATTCGTCAACGATTTTCTGTAAAATTTTAACTAAATGAGGCGAAACAACCATATTTGCCATTTAAGAAACTATACGAAAGACCGCAATTATTTTATTACTACGTGTTCACGAAGACAAAACAAAAAGAGCAGACAGCTCCTTAGGAAGGATCTATCTGCTCTTTGGATTCGATTCAATTCTATTCTGCTTTATCTTCACCAGAAGCTTCAACTGCAGCTGGTTCAGCAGCATCTTCATCTGTTGGCTCTTGAGCTGCTGGAGGTGCGATCCGGACAATCAAAGTGTCCTCAGGCGTCAATACTTCCCAGCCTTCATGCTTCGGCAGATCAGATACCAGCAATTGGTCACCAATATCTAGTCCACTGATATCCACCTCAAAGGATGCCGTTAATTTATCTGGAAGTGTGCGAATATCAAGTTCATGCAATTCAATTTGTTGCACACCGCCACTCTTCACACCAACAGGGTCACCCGTAAAGTGGAAGGCTACTTTTGTGTCCAATTTGGCTTTCATGTCTATCTGCTGAAAATCAATATGCAGCAGTTGTTTGGATACTGGCTGGCGCTGAATTTCTTGGATGACAACATTCTTTTTACCCGAGTCTGGCAATTCCAACGTTAGAACTGCCCGAGGGTTATTAGCCAAAATCCCGGTAATTGTCTTAGCATCCGCTGTAAAGGACTGGCTATCTGAACCTGCACCGTACACGACGACCGGTACAAAGCCTTTTCTGCGCTGTGAAGAAGTCGAGCCGGATCTTTCTGTCAAACGTACTGTTGTATTCACGATGATTCCTCCTAAGTAGGGATTTTATACTAGACCGATTAGATATGTACGTCTAACCTAACCACTCTCTAATTACCCCATTAACCTGGCTTTGAAACCCTTAAAAACTTTTTGAGCACAGGCAAAAATAAGGTCAAATTTTATTATTATACAATTCAACATTAATTATTCAAGACTTAGAGCGAATCATCATTATATCTTTGACAGCTATCAGACCAAATGACAAGCTACAAAATGGTTATTGCCAGCGTTCCGGAATTTCAGATCTGCAAACCTCTTATGCATAGGGACACCGGGTATAGAATTAACAGCCAGAAGGTGGGTTCACCGGCATTTTGGTAGAAAACTTCTGTATCGGTCTCATGTTCATTCTATCCCGTAGCTGGTCCAGCGTAAATCTTCTCTTTTGGAGCGGGAGATACTGTTTAAGTAGCTTGTACAACTTGGAAGAGTAAAAGCTTTTCAAATAAAGCACATTCCACTCGTAAAGTTTTGCTGGAGCTGTAGTAAATAAGGGCGAAGCATTGAAGAAAACTTAAGCTCTATCGTACCTTTACCATGATAGTACCTTGCTGCAGCCAACCAGTGTGCTGACAGAGTGGATTGCATGCTCTTTTCTTCGATTATCATCTTTTTATCCTGTAAACCCTCAACAATATCACGAACACGTTTATAGATTCAGTAGGTCCAGCTTCTCAGCAATATCCTTAACCTTGAAAAAATGAGTCTTAAATTGTGTATTATCAGGGTGAATCCTAGATGCTAGTATGTATATTAGTCTCTCTTCGTATAGTGTGAGATTAGTCTTTATTAATACCATGCAGATTAAGGTCTGCCCACTTTTTCAATTGATCTAGTTCATCAAGAATAATTGGCAATTCTTTTACAGTTACATCAACACCTGATTCAAAAAGTTCAGTCCATCTCAAACCTAATGCGTGGACGCCAGGTAACCAGCATTCTCTGAAAAAGGATAGAGAAGCAACTGGAATGTATAATCGATTTTCAGAATCATTTTGAGCATCAAGTATCTGCGCACTAATTGCCATAATTATTTTCCTTCCCCATGCTGATCTCAACTATTTTTTTCATTAATTCTCTCTGAACCAAACTTTATTAAAGGTTTCGATCACTTTTAATTGAATTTTATCTACAGCAATAAATGAGCTATCATTTCTTAAAAACTCTTTTAAACTCACTAATCTCGACACTGATAAATCCCATAGTTTTCTTTCAATAGCACAAGGAAGGTTGTGAATAATGAAACATCCGATTATCAGTAAAAAGTCGCTCTTTCTAATGATTTTTTTAATATTCCTTATAGGAATATACTTTCTATTCTTTGGATTACCATGGAAGTCCATAGCATCGAAAAAACAATTCGAAAGCTATTTAGAAAATAAATATCAAATTGAATTCAAGTTAAAAAAAATGGACTTTGATTTTATGCACCGCACATACCTTACTTATGCATACCCTGTGAGTGATCCAACTTTAGTTTTTTATGTAGGTCAAGATATTGAAAACAAAGAAATTCATGATCTTTATAAATATGAACTTGATAAACGTAAGGCAGGGGCAAAGTAGCTGCGCTTATTTATTTAGAAAAAGCAAGGAATCATCCGAATTCGGAAAATTCCTTGCTTTTTCTTTTTCGAATCCCATATTTAGTTAATTAAATCATATCTCAAATTCTATTATATAGTATAATATGTAATTAAAGGAATAAAATAGACTAATATGATCATTTATCCAAACATAAGGAGATGATAGAATGTTTGTAAAAAAAACAATAGCCATGTTTCCCCACCTCCGGCAAGTGCAAATAGTGAAATAATCCCCGTTGATACTGCCATGCAAGTTGTTGAAAACGATATCAAATCCTTAAATCCTGAGCATGAATTTTATGGGCTTTGGAATCATGTGCAGGTAGTTCATCGTGCAGACTTGTATGATATTCATGATAATATTATGGGTTACTACTTCCAACTTATAGATGATGGACAAAGCGTTGGATACTATTATTTCTGGAGCAAGATATGATATAACTCCTATACTAGAATACAGTAGTGCACCAGCCAAAGATTCCTTAGAGTCACCGGAAGCAGGCAAGAAGTTTTATTATTTTGGAGGAGAGAATCAAGCCAAAGCAGCTAATGCCGATGAACTCATTGCACAAATTGAGTTGGGCGTAAATACGTTTAACGAAAAAGTACAGCAGCAAAAGAGCTTATCGGATACTGCTACACTGACTTTATCCAATGTGCTTAAGGATTTGGATCTGAATGTGGACCCCAACTCATCCCAATTGTGGGAGCAGAATCTGGCATCGGATGCTGTTTCTCTACGGGCCTATCCGGAAGCATACTACTTGAACTTTCCTTCAATGAACCAGTATCAATCCGGCGTTAATCATCTACAAAAGCCATCTCACTCGTTACCGCTACGTCCTCTTTTCCTTCCAATTCATTTTGTTGGCGCTGCTCCAATAGTGATTCCATAAATACTCCTTCACTGGATATAGAGACAGCGGCAGCCTTGGAACGAAAAAAAGTCTTAAACCGTAGCTGTTTTTTTGAACTAACGTTACCTGTTATTAACACCTCCATGATGTATTAGGCATAAGCTTATATAAGGTGAAATACCATCAAATTTTGGAGGTTCTGATATATGTATAGATTTACACCTAGTGTTAGGTACAATGCTTCCACAGCGATTCCACAACAATTGGCTCAGCACTATCAATATTATCCGTGGTTTTATCCTTATACTTATCCAGCTTATCCAGCTCAACCAACTCAACCAACTCTTTTTTTAGTAGGCCTCAAAAATGCTGTGAGTACATTTCCCCAGAAGGAAAATATTATAGAAACTGCAGATACAGAGATGAAGGGCCTTGTCCTCCAACACCCCCAGGAAGTAGGTTAATGTTTGTTCGTGAATATGATATCCAGAATTGCTCCAGTCAAGAATGTAATGTTGGCCCATAACCCTCTTCAAAAAGAGGGTATCTGGATTAATTTATGGATGACCAATAATTCTCTTAGGTAGTTCTAATCCTTCCGGAATCGGAATGTAACAGCGGGTTAATGGATCAAAACACCTTACAAGTAAGCTGCCAGTCACCGGAAATCGACTGGTGACTGGTTATTTAGTTTCGCTTGAATTCGAATTGAGTTATATTAAATGATGTAGTGAGATCTTCGAGGTAGAATGTTTCAGACTTTAGTGTGGGATGCAACGATTCAATGGGGGCATTATCAGCGGGCGTTCCTTTACGGGGACATGCTCGTGGTAATGCCTTTTCCTTTTACAGCTTCCTGGTATGCAAAGGACGTATAGACGCTGTCTTGGTCGCTATGTAGTAACATCTTCTCCTGCTCTGGAAGCTGGTTTAACGTATCCAACACTAAAGAGGTATCTTGTTTATCTGCTATACTGTAAGCCACAATCTCCCCGTTGTACAAGTCTAGAATGCTGGAGAAGTACAACATCTTACCGCCAAATGGCAAATAAGCAATGTCCGTGACGAGTTTTTGCAGAGGAGCTTCTGCATGAAATTGTCGCTTGAACAGATTTTCTGAGGGGTGTACAGATTGCCCATTGACCTTTCGTTTTTTCATCTTCACGCAGCACTGAAGCCTCATGTCGTTTGCCTTTTCGATACCATCTCATCCAGTCTTTAGCTGTTAAGGGAGCGGATTACCGATAGAGGAACCGTTTTTTTGGAACCGCTACTCCACCACCAGTACCACAGACCTTGCTTGAGTACAACACTGAATACAAATTTCTTTGATTTTGAATAACATTCTTTCTTGTCCTTCTCTGTAAGGATGACTTCTAGCTCTTTACCCTGAACATAGAGTTTATCATCAAGCACGCCTCATCCCGAATTGATTAGGTTGCCTGTAATTTCATTTGTTATTGATCGGAACGGAATCATTAGCCCAGCAGCTCCAGCCATAGTCCAATAAGAACCATAGGTTCCTTCTTTAGCGAAAAAACCAGGAACGCCTAATAAATCATTCTGATCACTCACACGACTGATTACAGCTTTAGCAATTTTATGTCTATTCGTATTTGGCTTCGTCCGGTATTGTCTTAGCTGGATCTCCTTATCAGAGAAATGGCGGACATTACGTAGATGAAAGAGATGATCACTCGACAAAGACATTTCTTCGATCATCGTGCGATAAACAGCATTCAGGTGAGAATTAGATTTATTATCTATCGATTCATCATACATAATCTCCACATTCGTCTTAGGAAGTTCATCCGGATCAAGATAATGCTTATACTGACGACCCATAGTCATATCAATATATTCATCAGAGGGTACCAGCTCAAACAGATTTGGCACTTGGCCTGTTATGGAATACAGCTCATCTTGCCGCTGATTAATAACTGGCTTCGATTTGAGCAGCCCTTTAGTATAAGGGTGTTTGGGTTGTTGAACAATTCAACAACCTTGGCTCCATAATTTGTTCACCGATCTTGATTACAAGATTTAAGGAAGGACATGGGCTCCTAGAAGATCCTGCGATCTCGTTACCGCGGATGGTTCGCAATGTGTTTTTGTCCATTTGCGTCAAACGGCCTGCCAGAATTAATAGTAATGCCCTCAACTCTGTAGAACGATGAGCAATCAATCTGGTTCATTCCTCGCTTTTTGCAAATCATGGTAGTAAAATATAGGCAATAACATTTTAGGAGTGAAGCCATAAGATGCAAATTCAAAATGGAACAGGACGTTTTTTTGTTGCGAATGACGGTAAGGACCTTGCCGAGATCACATACAGTTTGGATAAAGATGCTGGGGAATTGGTCATTGACCACACTCGTGTCTCTGAGGAACTGCGCGGTCAAGGTACCGGTGAAGAACTTGTACGGGCTGTTGTAGATAAGGCTCGAAATGAAAATATGAAAATTGTTCCTGTGTGCTCCTATGCAGCTCATCAATTTGAGAAGCATCCGGAGTATAAGGACGTGCTGAGCGGGAACACAGGCGAGCGAGACTGATCTCCGTTCCCGTTTCCGTGAAGCTTTATTAACCTATTCGAACTAATATACTTAGTTCAAATACACTTTAGGAGGAAACGGGTTTGACTACTACTGATACTTTGAGAAATATAGAAGAATTACAAGAACGCTGTGAGCAATATGACGGAATTTCACTGAAATTGAATTGGGATATGCTTCGCCAGCCATCAAGCGTAGGAGATACGGAATGGCTCGTGACTTATGAAGATGATTTACTCGTCGGCTTCTTAGGACTTTATGGATTCGGAAGCGATATGGAGATCTGTGGCATGGTTCGACCAGGCTACCGGCGACGGGGCATCTTCACTTCACTGTGGAACCGAGCGCAAACTATTATCAAACGGGGAAATGTTGCTACCCTACTTCTAAACGCTCCCGCTGCCTCGTCATCTGGAGCTGCATTCCTTCAGACTCTCCCCCTACAATTTAATCACGCGGAATACCAAATGAAATGGGGAGGAAATTCGGTTGCTTCCTCTGAAGCAAGCTCAGCAACAGGGACGGTAATCTTGCGCCCTGCTCGTGAAGACGAAGCCCCAATTCTCGTTGAGCTGGATTGTGGAGGTTTTGACATAAAGACAGAAGATGCTGCCGAACTCTATGACCTGCAGAAACAGGAAGGCCTGCAAGAACATATTATGATCGAAATGGACGGACAACCTGTTGGTAAAATGCGGCTGTGGACCGAAGATAATGAAACCTGGATTTATGGATTTACTGTCAGCAAGAAGCTTCGGGGGCTAGGCATTGGCCGAAGTGCACTTCTTCAAACGATCGAACGAGAACGTAAAAACTATAATGGAATTAATCTCGAGGTCGCTCTAGATAATCCCAATGCGCTTAAGCTATATGAAAGCTGTGGCTTTATCATTCAGAATAAACAGGATTATTACCGTTATATCGGCTAATCCATAGAAATAAAGCCTCCCCTCTAATGGGCATTTTCGCCTGAAGAGCAGGAGGCCTTATTTTATTATTAGAGTAATCACATGAGCCCAAATCCTCCAACATTAGCTTCTCCTCTATCATTTCTACGGTCACTGCAGCTTAATGAGCCATCAGCGTGCACTTCCTGCTCCAGAAATACAGATAGCAACCGAACATAATCCAAAGACTCCTTATACGGGACAGCATTTCCCTTGTAAGAGTATTTACGACCCTCTAGCAAGGAGTAGATTTCCACGGTCTCCGCAGGTTCACCGTAAGCCGCATAACAAAAGACGTTAGTCATATGCAAAAAGCCCGCAACAGTATCCTCATTGCCATTCACCATAAATTTCTGAATGTTTAGGCTTCGACCATTCTGAGTAGAATTCCAAGCTAATTGAGTAATCATCGAAAGCTCCAAGTTCAGCTCCGGGACTGGCACATACCACTGCTCGTATAGCATTACCGGAATTTCCAGTAGATGATTGGTCGAAACGATACGCATTAGTTCATCCGCTATACTCGTCTTGATATCCCAATATTGCAGCAATGAAGGAAAAGCATCCCCCCTAGGTGGCCAACGACGCTCTAACAGAAATTGTATCGGCGTCTCCCTTCGGACTTCAGGCAGCAAACTATAAAAGTCGTTAAGTGTATGCCCTACGGCATATTGAACTTGCTGGCGCCAGCGTGGGAGCCCCGTCGCTGGAGCGCCGCTTGATACATTCTCGGCCCCTCCAAGCATAATGTGCTCCACTCGATAATCATGCAGTCGTTTATATGGAGGCGTATGTAAATTCACTTGTTTCTTCATCCAACTTCCCGCTGGCCCGCCCATCCTATGATGCCACCATACAAGCTTCGATAAATTGACGACCGAATTGACGGCAAGCTTCTTTTTCAGCAGCGTTCGGGCCATATTCAATCTTAAGACTATCCTGTAATATTACAGCTCCACGTTCCTTTAACTTCTCCACGAATAAGTCCACGGCTCCACAATAAATCGCGTAACCTGTGTCTCCACTGCCAAAAACTGCTGACTTCATAGCGGTCAAATCAAGCTCATCCATCTCCTCATAGAAATCAAGAGCTTCATCAGGTAGCTCTCCATCTCCCCAAGTGTATGCTCCTAACAGAACGCCTTCATATGAATTTATCTCAACCGCATTACATTCAGTGACCGATTTCAAAACGGCTTCACCGCCTGCTTGACGTATTCCCTCTACAATTAATTCTGCCATTTCCTCAGTATTTCCAGTTAGACTGGCGTATGCCACTAGCACTTTCGTCATCTTTCTGTTCCTCCCATTACTAAACATAAAATTTAAATGATGTGTGCTTCACCCTCATTCTATTTGATAATGATTATCATTGTCAAATGATTAAAATAAAAAAAACGCAAACTCCCGTTTATTCACACGGTTGATGTTTGCGTTCAATCCTTTTTTTTATTCAAGAATGAATTAGTATGCTCCTTCGAGCAACGTAATGTAATTACCATCTGGATCGCGGAAATTCATTTCTTTCCCGCCATACGCCATCGTAACCGGTGGCTGACAATCCAGTCCCTTAGCCTTTAACTGCTCATACGTCTCATCGAGATTATCGCAGCCGAATACTAAATTAACAAAGCCAGTCGTGAGCTTTTCCCATTTCGTCGCATCCCATATAATGATTCCAGGCTGCTTCTTGTCGAATCCAATCTTTGCGCCATCAAAATTGCCGTAGCCTTCGAACGGAATTGGAATCCCTAGTACCTCCGAATAAAATGCAGCCAACGCTGCAGTATCCTTAGTGTAGATGTTAGTACCTTCAAAAGACGAAATCATAATTTGTCCCCTTTCATTCTCATCATCATAGTATCCATTTCTTACTTAGGTCTACTTTAACAAGGCTAGCTACCCTTTGTATTGCAAAATTGCGACATTTATCTGCCCGCATAGACTAAAGCCTCAAGTGGTGTTCTTCCTGCATATTTCTTGAAGCTGTTTATAAAATGAGGCTGGTGGCTGAATCCATACGTAAAAATAAGATCCTGCATATTCTTCGTCTGCACAGGCAGTTGATACATTTCACGCCATACATTCTGAAATCGCACAAGGTCAGCTGTTTTTTTAGGTGATACACCTATGTATTCTTGAAAAAGTCTTTCGAGTTGGCGTCGGCTTAGATTAGAGCTGGTTTCCAAATCCTCAGCTGTTACCACACCCTTTTGTTTAATTAGGGTATAAATTGCATTCATCATCCGATCATTAGTCCGTCCACCACGCTCAAGACGCTGAAAAAGATAAGCCTCAGCTGCCGCTATCCTTTCATTCATAGAATTTGCTTGTTCCAGCAGAAGTCCTAGCTCTTTTTTAAAAGTACAAAAGTATTGGTCCACATCTACAAATGCATTCAGGACATCACGGAGATGGTCATCCGCAAAAAAATGAACGGCCCAGAAATGAAATCGGATACCAAAGGTTGAGATCCTACCTCCCCCCTTGTCTGAAGGGACTTCAAAAGGAGCATCATTGATGCCGGAAAAAACGGTAGTTGTTAAGCCTGTCGATTCATTCAGATTCCAAATAATGTCCATGCATGTATCTGGAATAATTGTTTCCATTCGAGGTTCGTAACCAGATGCCTTGTCCACTACGTGAACGGATGCCTCTGTATGAATACGCGGTGTAACAGAGCCCCAGAAACAGCGAATATATGGCTGCAAAGCTTGACTAGGTAGAAATTCACTAGTTTGTGCTGGATTTGCAGTTATCGGGAAATATAGAGGCGCGAGATTGAACATAAGCTGCTATTCTCCGATCATAAATATTGTAAAGACTCTGATATCTGATCATACACAATCATTGCTTGATCTGCCAGAATAATAGCTGTGAGCATGGAAATATTATACACATAATCTTCATTGGATAAAATAAGTAGAGTGTTGGGCTTGTGCGTATTTTGTTTGTAGCTATATGGTGAAATGATGTACAATAAAGGCTAAATGAATTTTTGAAGGATGGATTAAAAAATGTATATAGCTAGCGACTGGAAAGACTATGAAGTAATTGACACTGGCGGTGGAGAGAAGCTTGAACGTTGGGGTGATATTATCCTGCGCCGTCCTGATCCACAAATTATTTGGCCACTCTCCAATGAGACAGCGAAATGGCGTGATGTACACGGTCATTATCACCGTTCCTCAGCGGGTGGTGGACAATGGGAAATGAAGAAAACAATTCCGGATGATTGGAAAATTAGTTACGGAAAATTAAAATTCCATTTGCGTCCTACAAATTTTAAGCATACAGGGTTATTCCCTGAACAAGCGGCCAACTGGAGCTGGATGATGGACAAGATTGCGGCTGCTAACCGTCCGATCTCTGTACTAAATCTATTTGCTTACACTGGTGGAGCTACTGTAGCCGCAGCAAGTGCCGGCGCTTCTGTTGTTCACGTGGATGCAGCCAAAGGAATGGTGCAATGGGCAAAAGAAAATGTGCAGCTGTCCGGCCTGGGCGAGCGTCCAGTTCGCTACATCACAGATGACGTATTCAAATTCGTACAACGTGAACAACGCCGTGGTAGTAAGTATGATGCGATTATTATGGACCCGCCTTCCTATGGAAGAGGACCTGGCGGAGAAATGTGGAAGCTGGAATCCAGCTTATATCCATTCCTTGAGAACTGTATGCAAATAATGAGCGACAAACCTTTGTTTATGCTAATCAATTCATACACCACTGGGATTTCTCCAACTGTCCTACGTAATATGTTGTCGATGACCATGGGTAAACGTTATGGCGGGAAGCTCACCTCCGGTGAAATCGGTCTTCCGATCACTTCCTCCGGCATGAACCTGCCATGCGGTATTCTGGGACGCTGGGAGGCGTAAGCCATGACACAGCATTTATCTGGCAGCAACGAGCCGCTGGACGGAATGTCGAAGCGCTTTGAAGTGTTATACGAAGATAATCATCTTCTAGGCATAGTGAAGCCCGTGAATATTCCTGTTCAGGAGGATGCTACTGGAGATCCTGATCTGCTCAACCTGCTCAAAGAAGATGTGAAGGAACGCTTTAACAAGCCTGGCAACGTCTATATGGGGCTAGTCCACCGCCTGGATCGTCCGGTTGGGGGTGCAATGATCTTTGCCAAGACATCAAAAGCAGCCTCAAGACTATCCGAGTGTGTCAGAACTCACAGCTTTCATAAGGTGTACTTAACGGTCGTGCACGGTAAACCGCCAGCATCTCATGGCCGTCTTACCGATACGCTGCTTAAAGACGCCAAGAGCAATACCGTCACTGTAGTCCGGAAAGGAACACCCGGCGGTAAGGAAGCCATTCTGGATTACACAGTACTTGGCAGCGCTGAGGGTTACAGCCTGCTCAAGATCGATTTACTTACCGGTCGTTCCCATCAAATTCGAGTGCAGCTTAGCTCCATCGGCTGCCCCTTATACGGTGATCAGAAGTATGGGGCTTCGGTGAACAGACCTGGACAGCAAATTGCACTGTGGTCTGCACTTGTAGGCTTTCCCCACCCTGTTACTAAAGAAGAAGTAGAACTTATTTCCCTGCCCCCGCAAACCCATCCTTGGGATTTGTGGTCTAAGGAATTACAAAAGAAGGCTATCCGTTAATGGATGGCCTTCTTTTTTTGAAATAAGTGTTGTTGTATATATTCATGGTGTAGAACCTTCCGGTGTAGTTGTAACAACCATTTTGCCCATTAAATAGAGTAGTAGCTGTTGGTTATGAGAGGATATCGGATCAAGCGCTTCTGCAAAAAAATCACTACGGATCTTCAAACCACGTACAGTCTCCTGCGTTCCAATTTCCGTTATACTCACCCATACAATACGGCGATCCGCAGCATCTCTCTCCCGAATGATAAGCCCATTTTTCTCCATCCGATCAAGTAACATAGTAACCGCTGCAGGACTGGTTGCCAGATGTGGAGCCAGATCAGAAGGCTTCATGGCATCACGTTCCTGAAGCAGTTCAAGTACAGTGAGTTGGGCATCCGTTAGCGATGGGGCAAGATTACTGTCCATATGTAGTTTGTAATCTTTTAAAATTTTATGCCAAATTTTACTGAATTCAGAAGCGTGCACACTGATTCCTTCCTTTCCTTGCGGTTCTATCCGGTATAACTACATTTTCGCGAAACAAATTCCATTTCCTGCAAAA
This sequence comes from Paenibacillus pseudetheri, assembly GCF_924513355.1. Taxonomy (NCBI): domain Bacteria; kingdom Bacillati; phylum Bacillota; class Bacilli; order Caryophanales; family Paenibacillaceae; genus Paenibacillus; species Paenibacillus pseudetheri. The sequence goes on along the minus strand of NZ_CAKMAB010000004.1, from coordinate 160,740 downwards.
GAAGAAAAATAAATCTTCTAAACTGATAAGCGAGAAAATTAAAAAAAGGCACTTAGTCAGTTCTCAAGAAGAATTGACTAAGCACCTTGATAAGTTATTTTACCAAATCTGTTTATTACTAGTTTATTTTACTTAACTGCTGGGAAAAGATGAACAATCTCATCCTTTTTCTCCACAGGAACAATCTGTTTGCCTGTAGAACGACGCTCTCCAAGTGGTGCAGATTCAGAAGAGAATGTGTGATGTGCATTCTCCCGTGTAATTGCATTAAGTTCCAGCGGTTCTCTGCAATAGAAAGCCCCTGCCAATTTACTGCCATTTGGTCGTACTCGCTTGCCTTCCTTAAATTCAAAGGTTGGCATCCCTTTGCCACCGCGGCTTTGAGATGGATAATCCACTAGTAATGAACGTTTCGCATATCCGATATCGGAGATAGAAAGGATCTCACCTTCATCTTCACTGACCCAGAAGCAAGAAATCACCTCATCGCCCTCACGAAGCTGAATGCCTCTTACACCGGATGCAACACGGCCCATAGGATTAACTTCATTCTCATGGAATCTAATACTCATTCCTTCACGAGTCACGAGTACAATGTCCTTGTCATTCGTACTAGTAGCCACTGTAATGATCTCATCACCGTCTGCTACCTTACAGGCTGCTACGGCTCCAGAGCGGCTTGTAGAGTATTCCTTGAGCTCTGTACGCTTAACCTGACCTCTGCGGGTGATAAACACGAGGCTTTGCTGCGGATCATCAAGATTATTGACCGGAATCACGCTAATGATTCCATCCCCTTTAGACAATCCGATAACGTTAACAATCGCAGTACCTGGTTCTTTCCATTTAAACTCTGGAATCTGGTGAACCGGAAGTAAGAAGTACTGCCCCTTGCGCGTAAATACCAGCAGACTGTCACGGGTATTCACATCGAGCAGCTTAACGATATGATCGCCTTCTTTTACGCCTGATGTATGACGTTCCCCACCAGAGCGGGTAAAGGAAAGCATACTTGTACGCTTAATATAACCGTCTGCGGAAAGTGCTACTAACACATCCTCTGCGTTGACCAGCGCTTCAAGGCTAACCTTAAGCTCCTCAACTTCGCCTTGGATCAGCGAACGGCGATCGATCCCGTATTTATCACGGATCTCCAGCAATTCCTTACGGATTACAGCTACGAGCTTCTTGTCACTTTCCAAAATGCCACGCAGATGTGTAATCTTTGCCATCATTTCATCCAATTCTTTTTGGAGTGAAGTAATCTCCAAATTCGTCAGACGATACAATTGTAAGGTAAGAATAGAATCCGCTTGACGTTCACTGAACCCGAACATCCACACGAGATTGTTCTGAGCATCCTGACGGTTCTTCGATGCTTTGATGGCAGCGATGACCTCATCCAGAATATTCAGCGCCTTTACCAAGCCTTCTAAGACATGAGCACGGTCTTCTGCGCGTTCCAGATCAAATTGGGTGCGATGAGTCACTACTTCACGCTGATGCGCGATATAAGCCTCCAGGATGGCTTTAAGACCAAGCTGTTGCGGAGCCTTGTTGACGATCGCCACCATATTGAAGTTATAGGTGATTTGAAGATCGGTTTTTTTGAGCAGATACGCCAAAACGCCTTGGGCATCCGCTTCTTTCTTGAGTTCTACTACAATCCGAAGTCCTTCTCGTCCACTCTCATCACGAACTTCAGCAATGCCATCGATTTTCTTCTCTAATCGAATATTCTCCATGGAGGTAACTAGTCGTGATTTTACAATCTGGAATGGAACTTCCGTAATCACGATTTGTTGCTTGCCGCCACGCATATTTTCAATCTCAGTCTTGGAGCGTAAATAAATACGGCCTTTACCAGTGCGGTAAGCATCCATGATGCCGTCTCCGCCCATAATAGTGCCGCCTGTGGGGAAATCCGGACCTTTCATAAAGGTCATGATATCTTCAAGTTCAATATCCGGCTTCTGCATCACTGCGATACAAGCATCAATAACCTCACGTAGGTTATGTGGCGGAATCTCAGTGGCAAAGCCTGCGGAAATCCCACTCGTGCCATTTACGAGTAGATTCGGATACCGGGAAGGAACAACCACAGGTTCTTTGGCTGTATTGTCAAAGTTGTCCTTAAACAGCACCGTCCGCTTCTCGATATCACGCATCATCTCCATTGCAATCGGAGATAAGCGTGCTTCTGTATAACGCATTGCCGCAGCTGGGTCATCGTCCATCGAGCCCCAGTTGCCATGACCGTCAACAAGAACATGCCCCATCTTCCATGGCTGTGCCATACGAACCATACCGTCGTAAATCGAGGAGTCACCATGTGGATGGTAATTACCCATTACATCCCCGACGGTTTTGGCTGACTTGCGGTACGGCTTGTCAGGCGTGTTGCCAGAATCGTACATCGCATAAAGAATACGGCGTTGTACAGGCTTAAGTCCATCGCGGACATCGGGAATCGCCCGGTCCTGAATAATATATTTGGAATACCGACCAAAGCGGTCACCGACGACCTCTTCCAGAAAAGCCGGCAAAAATTGTTCTGATAAACTACTCACTTTGCTCACCTTCTGTTCCTCAAACTGCCCGTTTTAAAATAGTGTGGTAATTCTCATGAACACTCCAGGGATTTTTGGACTTCCGGCCGCTGTTGTCTCCAGATTTCTTTGATTATACCGCTATGCGGATAAAATCCGGAGACAAAGGCGGGCGCTATCGTTCATACAGTTCCAAAAGTCCCCACCGTTCCAAGAATCACCAAGCTTTTTGAAAATCGGGATTATCGTCACTTGCAGCACTACTAACTGCAACTACTCTACAATTTCAGTGAAATCGACATTTTCAACAATCCAACGTTTACGAGGATCGACTTTATCACCCATCAGTGTAGAAACACGACGCTCAGCCTTAGCAGCATCCTCAATCTGCACCTGAAGCAGTGTACGCGACTCTGGATTCATCGTTGTTTCCCACAGCTGATCAGGGTTCATCTCACCCAATCCTTTATAACGCTGAAGCTCGAAGTTTTTGCCAAACTCCTTTAAGTAATTTTGCAGTTCTTCATCACTCCATGCATACCTTACGGTCTCCAGCTTGCCCGTTTTGCGGGTCAGCTTATAAAGCGGAGGCTGAGCGATAAAAACCTTTCCGGCATCTATTAACGGCTTCATATAACGATAGAAAAATGTCAGCAGCAGTACCTGAATATGTGCTCCATCTGTATCCGCATCGGTCATAATGATAATTTTGGAATAATTGCTGTCTTCGACGGTAAAATCCGGACCAATTCCTGCACCAATCGTGGAAATGATCGCTTTATATTCATCGTTCTTCAGGATATCCAGCAGCTTAGCTTTTTCCGGATTCATCGGTTTTCCTTTTAGCGGCAATATCGCCTGAATCTTTGAATCACGGCCTTGCTTCGCTGAGCCACCAGCCGAATCACCTTCTACGATAAACAGCTCAGTTCGTGTAACGTCCTTAGACTGCGCAGGTGATAATTTTCCGCCAAGATTCGAGCTCTCGCTACGTTTCTTACCTGTACGGATCTCATCGCGGGCTTTACGAGCCGCTTCCCGAGCTTTCGAAGCCTGAATTGATTTTTTCAGAAGGCTCTGTGCTACCTGTGGGTTTTCTTCCAGGAAACGAGCCATATTCTCAGATACGATATAGTCTACTGCACTACGAGCAGAAGCACTACCGAGCTGATCCTTCGTCTGTCCAACAAATTCAACCTCGGACATTTTGACACTAATGACAGCCATCATACCTTCGCGCAAATCATTTCCTTCTAAATTCTTATCCTTTTCTTTAAGCAACTGTGTACGTCGGGCATAATCATTCAACACACGAGTATACGCAGTCTTAAAGCCTGTCTCATGAGTACCACCGCTACGAGTAGGAATGGAGTTAACGAAGGAAGCCAAGGTTTCTGTGTAGCCTCCATTGTACTGAAGAGCTACTTCCACTTCGATATCGTCCTTTTCAGCGCTGAAGTGAATAACGTCATGAAGAACATCCTTGCCCTCATTCAGGAACTGTACGAATTGGCTTGCTCCACCCTCGTAAAAGAACTCGTCCTGACGATTGCTCCGCTCATCATGCAGCGTAATACGCAGACCGGAATTCAGAAAGGCAATCTCCTGTACCCGCTCTGCCAGCGTATCATAATTCAGGGCAATTCCATTTGGAAAGACGCGAATATCCGGTTTAAAAGTAATTTTCGAACCGGTCTTGTTGGTGTTGCCCAGAATTTCAAGACCCGTTACAGGTTCGCCAACATGCTCTTTCCCCTTCTTGTCCACCCAATATTCAAAACGTTGACGATGGATTTTGCCTTCACGATAGATTTCTACTTCAAGCCATTCAGACAAAGCATTCGTTACTGAAGCCCCTACGCCATGCAAACCGCCTGATTTCTTGTAACCAGATCCACCGAATTTACCGCCTGCATGCAAAATTGTAAATACAACTTGCGGCGTTGGCACTCCTGTCTTATGCATTCCAGTTGGAATCCCACGACCGTTGTCCGTCACCGTTACTGAGCCATCTTTGCGAAGTAGTAAGTCAATCTTCGTACAATACTTGGCTAAATGCTCATCCACAGCATTATCTACAATTTCCCATACTAGATGATGTAGTCCCGAAGAACTTGTACTGCCGATATACATGCCAGGTCGTTTGCGTACTGCAACCAGACCTTCGAGCACTTGAATGTCGTCAGCATCGTATCCAGTACGGCTATTCTCGCCGTTATTAGAAACTTCAGCAAACATATCGATCTGTTCGAGCATTCATGCTCCTCCTTCTTTTCTCTATACTCAAGCATTAACGCCTTCGGCGTCCTTATAAAGACGGTAAGCCTTTAAGCGAGAAATATAAGACATACAGTATAAGTGCAAAACTTATACTTTCTTATATCTCTAGAAATGCAAACAAACGTTTTCGTCACTTTGTACATTCTAATTCAAAATATCCCTTTTCGTAAAGACGGCGAATGAAATGATCACCGAAGCAGCCCCCCATACAGCCAGTACAGCCATGGAAAATGACAAGGACATCCCCTCTATGGGTGCGGGAGTTCCTGACAAATAACCGGTCAGTCCAAGATTTACCATAAATAAATATTTCGCTGTTGTCCAGGCTGAAGCCATATTAGTCAGAATATTTCCAGCAATCAGCGCTGCCATCATGACCACTATACTAGCAGCAGTGCTCCTTACAAGTACAGAGATCATAAAAGCAAGCAGGGCAACTACGACGCTAACAAACCAGACCAATCCACCCTGCATAAGCATATATTTCCACTGTGGTACTGCATGTACAGTAGACATATCCACCGAGTCCCCACTGATCTTAAAGCCTGTAAAGACAGGGATATTAAAGCCCTTATATCCAAAAGCAAGACCAGAAATAAGGTAGCTGATCACAAATGTGGAGAGTACAATAAGCGAGACAAACATAAGCAGTGCCGCCAATTTGCTAAACAAAACTTTCCAACGCTTAACTGGCCTTGTCAGCAGCATTTTGATCGTCCCTGTAGTTCGCTCCGCAGAAACTAAATCCGAGGCTACCGCCATAATGAGTAGCGGAATAAATAAAGTAACGGAATTATCCATAAACTCACGGGTAAAGGTAACGCCGCTTGGTTCGTTCGGATTTACATCATGGTGAAGGTAATATTGAAGCTGCTGTACAAATATTCGCCGATAAGTCTTCCATTCCTCTGGAATTCGGTCGCTCCCCAAAGAATTTTGATTATCAATGATCTGCTGCTGGATCTCCAGGCGCCAATCGGAGTTGAATTTATCTCGGCTACGCTCAGCTGAGCGCATTTGAGCGTAGGTGAACATAGGCACCAGTACAATCAGAATCAGCAGTATAACATAAAACCGTTTCTTTTTTATAATTTTTAAACATTCATTACGGATTAGCGGAAGCATATTATTCAACGTTCTCACCCTCCGTTAGTTTCAAGAATAGCTGTTCCAGTGTCGGATTGATTTTATGCACAGCCCTAACTTCGATTTCAGCAGTCACCATAATAGCCACAATCTCGGGGATCAAATCCTGATCCATAATTGTGATTAAAGAATTCGGGCCCATACCTGCAATTATTGAATCATCCAAGGTAACGTCTTCCAGATTCTGAATCTGAATATCTGGGCGATCAGCCAGTAATCCCTTAGCTTCAGCAAAAGGCTCCAGCTCCCAAAGTACATACGGAGAATTTCGAGCGATCAGCTCATCTACCGCACCCACTGCAAGTACTCGCCCTTTACTAATAATCGCAACACGGTCGCAGAGAAGCTGGATTTCACTAAGTAAATGACTCGATACAAATACCGCTAAACCCTCATCTGCTAGTTTGCGTATAAATTCTCGCAGCTCCTTAATTCCCTTTGGATCTAAGCCATTTGTAGGCTCGTCCAGAATAAGCAGACGCGGACGTCCCAGAAGAGCCTGCGCTATACCAAGTCGTTGTCTCATCCCAAGCGAATATGTACTTACCTTATCATGGATTCGTTGATCCAACCGAACGATATCTACGACTTCACTAATACGTTCATTATCTATACCTGGCTGCATTCGGGCAAAATGCTGTAAATTCTCCCATCCCGTCAAATAGGTATATACCTCAGGATTCTCAACGATAGAGCCAACAAATTGCAACGCTTTTTCCGGATTTCGGTTCACATTGTAACCACATACCGTAATCTTGCCCTCACTGGGACGAATCAAATCGACAAGCATTCGAATCGTAGTTGTCTTTCCAGCTCCATTGGGTCCGAGGAAGCCAAAAATTTCTCCTTCTCTAACATCAAACGTAACATCATCTATAATCCACTTTCGCCCTATTTTTTTCCGTACCCCGTCTACAGACAAGACGACCGGACTGGATTCTCCACTGTTCGCTTTTCTCATATTTCCCTTAGCTCCTTGTTACTGTCATTTCCTCGGCTAGTTCATCTTTCTTAGATAGCTGGCTCTCACTTGTGTTCTAGTGTATAGCCTGAATGAACCGCTCTCCGATTCGCTGATAGCCATCCCCATTCGGATGAAAATGATCCGTTGATAAGTATTTGTCCAAATGCTTGTTAAACAAGTCGAAGGTTGGAACCAATGTCATATTGCTGTGCTTATTAATAATATCCATTGCTGCATTATTCCACTTCGCAACCGCCTGATTACCTGGTACAAGTAGATCTGGTATATCTCCAAAGGGGTTGTATAGCCCCATATAATAAATTTGAGCATTTGGATTGATTTCCGTGACTTTCTCCAGAATCTTACCTAGAATTCCTACTGCTTCTGGAAGGGCTGCTAGCAAAGACTCTGGAGTCAGCTCTTGATCGGTCGTGGATTCACTTTGAAGTGCGCCACTATTCTGCAAAATATTGGAGTCCTTGAATAAATCATTCCCTCCGATCGAGAGCAGAATGACATTCGCCATATGCAGCGCGTAATCTACACCATCTTCATCCAGCTTGCTTTGCAGTCCTGCAGTTGTTAAACCATTAATTCCCATATTACCTAGTAAATCAACTTCGACACCTTTAGCGGATAAACCACTAACCGTACGCTTAACAAATCCTTCTCCGGTGTTATCACCAGTTCCCTTGGCTAGCGAATCTCCGAGAGCAACAACTTTGAGCTTCTTAACCGTCTCCGTCGCTGGAGCGGCTGTTTGCTGAGGTAAGTTGGTCCCTGACGCTTCTCCAACCGGATAGATGATGTCTCTGACCGCATAAACTAAACCTACAATTAGAATTATTGTTGTTACTATGGAAATCAGGCTAACCGTGCGCCATGTCCACTTTGAATCATTCAAAGCCATCCCTCCGTGTGCCGTTCTATTATGTATTGTTCCACATTTTACAAAGATCTTAACTATGTACATAAACATAAATCTTCCATACCGGTTTTGCAAATGCCTAAAATAGAAATAAATCCAGCTACTCCGCTTATTTAACACAAATATGAATACGAAAATTCTCAAAAAAATTTAGTGATTAAAGTTTGGGCACAAAAAAACGTTCCCCGATTTTCATCGGAGAACGTTTGATTCCAGTAACAATATTTTCAATTATTTACCAATAAATTCTTGAACCCAATAGTTATTGTCATAACCTACACCGATATAATTGAAGTTAGCATTCAAAATATTAGCGCGGTGGCCAGCACTATTCATCCATGCTTTCATTACTTCTTCTGGTGTTTTTTGACCCATAGCGATGTTCTCGCCTGCAGCGTTATAAGTGATCCCAAAGGATTTCATCATATCGAATGGTGAACCATACGTAGGTGAGGTGTGTGAAAAATAGTTATTAGTACGCATATCCGTAGCTTTTGTAGCTGCTACTTTATGAAGGCTGTCCAATCCAGCAACAGGCTTCAGACCAGCTGCTGCACGCTCTTTATTTACCAACGTTACGATCTGTTGAACATAAGTTCCTTTATTGCTCGCAGCACCTGTACTAGGTGTAGTTTCTGTAGGTTTAGTCACAGGTTTTGTTACAGTAGTCGTATCCGAAGGCTTTGTAACCGGAGTCCCGGTGGATGTATCTTTGTTTGGAACCGTTCCTGTTTGAGGTTTGGACACCACGATTGTACTATTAAAAATAGGGAATCCCTGTAGGTTAGCTTGTTTTAAATATTGTAAAACTTGCTCATAGCTAGTACCTGATTTAATTACTGTTACTTCAGTTGAGGCTGCATTCGCTTCGAGTGGAAGAGAAATACTAAGTGCCATAACAGCTGCTACACTACCACCAATAATTGCTCTTAATCTCTTATTCTTCATTCTGCCATCTCCTCTTTCTTGTGTGTAATATATGCTCCTGCTTAGAGTGACCAGCTACAAATGTTACAAAGTTGTAATTTGTTCCTCAGTCATTGTAGCATAAATCTATCAGCTGTGCTCTTCTAATTTTTAACATTTAATAGTCTTGATTGTAAGTTTCCTGAGCATGAATACATTCGATATTGACGTTAAAAAGCAAAAAAAGTCGCCATTCTCGAGAGAATAGCAACTTCTGTGTGCTTATGGATATCAGGTAACTAGTGAAACGACTGCCAAAATTCTCCCTCAGTAGAGATAAGTCCCATAATTTCTGCATAAGGAATACGGAAAGTAGGAAAACCCGCAGAATAAGGAGCAATCTCATAAGGTGCGAAATAAAGATACAATGCTTCATTATCTACAAAGAAAGGCTGATCCGAGGTAATACCTTTGTACGTATCCGGAAAAACATAGGAGTACTCAGGATCGTTCTCAATCTGCTTACCCACGATTTTACTGAGCTTCTCCACGTATCTACTTCCTGGCTTGAACAAATCACCTAGCTTATAGAACCTTCCGTTACGTAAATTAGTATGTGTATAGATTTTGGTAGGCATGCCATGGGCTGCTCCAAAAGGATAACGGTAACCCGTTAACTCCAGCACTAGAAGGTTTTTGCGGAAAAAGGACACTGAAAAATCACCATTATAACTGTAATCCTGTGTTGCTCCATTACTACCTGGGTCTTCGACTAGCGAAAGCTTCCGTAACTTATCATTAACCTCTCTAGAAACTTCCGCACTTGCAATCCCCTCAACAACCGGATAGTAAACCAGATAATCCCTGTTCGGTTTGTACTTCTTCTCGACTACGGAATATGGAGGTCTCAGTGGGATGACTCCATTTTGCCTCCAAATCTGCTTCCCTTGACGATCGTAATAAGCTATACGTTGATCTATATCTGCTCTAATTAGGCGTCCACTGAGGGTAAGTGTTCCAGACCCTTGAATAACTGGAGGCTGAGCTGCTCTTTTTCCAGTTCGATCTATAAAAAAAGTCTCCTTAGCATCATACACAGACGCCAGTCCGTCCTGATAATTATTCACACCAAGCAGGGTGTGATTGCTCAGAATCGCTCCTGTCTCTGCATCAGCGATAATGTAACGTGAGCCTCGATAAGGTTGACTAGGGAATATTGGTGTTCCTATAGCTGCTCTGCCTTCACCGAGCTGCAGGACTTCATAATATTTCGCGGGGATGATCATTTTTCCTTGTTTATCAATCAGCCCGTAGGCGTTGCCATAGTTCTCAGCAGTATTCACCACTGCACGCCCCTCCGAGAAAGGTAAGGCAGAAGTGAATTGTGGCTGAATAGCTACTGTTCCATCCGTGTTTAAATAGCCATACTTACCGTTCTCAGTCGCTTGATAGGAGAGCAGCCCATCACCCGGACTCCCTACGAATGGATGATTGTACGTATAGAGAATCTTCCCTTCAGGATCAATGAGTGCGTACTCCCCCTCTTTAATCTTGACCAAAGCCACACCATTCATGAAATCATTGGCGTCCACATAAATTGCAGGCAAAACCTCTTTGCCTTGCGCATCTACATACCCATATAGTGATGGACCACCCGTTGTATTTTGTTTCGAAAATAATGCAAGTCCCTCATGCAATGAGTTTAGATAATCATAACGGGCTGGAGTCACCTCTTTACCTTTTTCATCGATAAATGTGTACCCTTTCGCATCTGATACTACTGCGCGTCCTTCCGAAAAAGGCGCAATGAATGAGTAAATGGGCTTCACCCGCTCCCGTCCAGAGCTGTCGATCAGTCCGCTACTGTTTTTTCGTTGTACAATGGCTAGCCCATTCTTCTGAAAATCCTCAGCATATTCGTATCTAGGTTCAATCTGAGTACGACCTTCGTCGTTAATATATCCCCAGAGCGTGCCCTCTTTAAGATTAAAAGGCGCCGGATGTAATCCAGTATTCCTTAATTCGTCGTCCACCCACTCCGGTAATACATACGGCGTCTCATAAGGCTTATTAGAGTAGTCTACACGATATAATCCCGCCTCTGCTGGGATCGTAACGAATAGCTCCTCTTCTGTACGTATGAAATCTTCTTCTTGCTGCGTAATATATTCGTTCCAGCCAATGCCGTCCCATCTCCATACATCCGCTTGCAACGGACCATTGTCATTCCCTTTCCCCAGCTCATTCAATCTAATCCTTAACATCCAGTCGCTCCCCTTTAACAAAGGCATTTGCCTATAGAATATGGGAGAATGTTGGTTTATGTGATTTTGATCTTTGAGATGTGGGAGAAAGTTGAAAACGTTTCAAGCGAGTTGGGCGGGGGAAATGACTGGTAGTTATGGCAGGTGACGGGGGATGTGATAGTGCGGGGATTCGTGTGACTCCTGGGATTTGTGGGATGCGCTTGAATATGGAACGGGCCGTAGGGGAGTCACGGGTTCGTGGGATGCAGAGGTTATGACAAGGCGAGGCGGGGAGATTTTCGGGGGCTAAGTCGAAGCGTACTTGGAGCGGGGTATGGAGTAACGTAGGAGCTGTTTAGTTAATAAGGGAGTGTGGTTGAGGATGGCGGTTTGTGCTGGGCGTTCGCTCAGCGAACGAAACGTTGCTCCTATCGCTGTTGTCTCCAAATTTATTGATTTGTAACACACACGCATTAAAGTATAGAGATAAGAACGAATGCTACCGCTTGCACGCTATCCTGCCGTTCTTTCAGCTGCTATTAACGTTTTTCGTCAATTCAGTCTCACCACGAATCCAAGGCTGTGATACCTCTTAATCCTTCACGTAGCTCCTATCGGTTAATTCTAGAGCATTTATGCCCTTCATTCTTCCACATTGACTCGTTTCAGCTATTTCTGGGGTATTTACTCTTTATTCTTCTATAATGACTCGTTTCAGCTATTTCTGGGGTATTTATACCCTTGTTTCTTCATGCACCTGCTTCAAATAACTCAATTCAGCCGCTTCTACGGGATTTTTACCGTTCTTTTGCCACATTTCAAACAAAAACAAGTGAAGTGTCTGCAAGTAATATAAGTTGGTCTTAGATGTGGCTAAGTCGCTATAGGATTACTGGCGGCAGTAGGCGAAGGTGTTCGCACGATGTTGTTGTAGCGGTATTGGATATAGTGATGTTGGTTGCGACGATGTTAGTTATAGCAGTGTAGTTGCGGCAGTTTTGATTATTGCAGTTTTATTTGTGACAGTGTATTGTTTGTTTTTACCTGTCATTTTTTCGAAGCGAAGCCATAGAAACAGACATGCCAAAAAGCGTTTGCGATAACTAGCAAACGCTTCTTCTGCCCTACCCCAGCGAGGTGATATAGGTAGCGGGGCTAACGCGGTATCAATCTAGGAATCTGAGAACAACAGCGTTCGTAAGCCCAGTATTCCCTGGAGTTAACCCCTAACTACGCGATCATCAAACGATCACCACGCTGCTACTTCTTCGAAGAGTACTTCCGCATATCAAATGCGACTGCGGCTATAATAATCAAACCTTTGATAATCAATTGATAGTACGGGCTGATGCCGATAAAGGTCAGACCGTAGTTAATGAGAGTAAAGATGATAACCCCCACTAGAACACCCGGCACAGTACCGATACCCCCGGTTGTAGATACACCACCAACTACACAAGCTGCAATGGCATCAAGCTCATACATGTTACCGTAGTTATTAGTTGCTCCACCTGTTCTAGCAGCTTCCAGAACACCAGCCAGACCATAAAGTGCACCAGCAATAGCATAGATATAAATCAGGTTCTTGGAAACATCGATACCGGATACTTTAGCTGCCTGCATATTTCCGCCAATCGCATACATGTTCTTACCCAGCTTGGTTTTATTGAATACCACCCACACAATGGCGGCGACCGCCAGGGCTATCAGCACGATATAGGGGATTGAATATTGGCCGCTCCCGATGAAGCCCGAGCCGATCTTGGTGAAATCAGGACGCAGACCGCCGATTGGCTGGGATTGGTTCGGGTCCATATCAAAGTACAAGGAGTTCAGCCCGTACACGATGAGCATTGTACCCAGGGTAGCGATAAATGGCGGAACGTGAAGCTTGGAAACGACAATACCATTTATAAGTCCACAGAGAAGACCAGCAATGATAGCAATTGCTATAGGAAGGATTACTTCCACTTGCGGAAGATCTGGAAAAAAACGACGGGAATAGTCTGGGATTTGCAGCATCGAAGCGGAGATAACTGCCGTAAAACCAACCACCCGTCCAGCGGACAAGTCAGTACCTGCCGTAATAAGGATAAAGGCAACCCCAAGTGCGATGATAACGCGTGTAGACGACTGAATCAGTACGTCACGCAGGGTGTTGATGGACATAAAGTTTGGATCGTATATGATGATCCCCATAATCAGCAGTACCAGCACGATGTAAATTGCGTTTTGAGTCACAAAGGATTGAGCTTTTTTAACGTTCATTAGTAGTGATCCCCCTTAAAATTACGCAAGCATATTCTCCTATCCATACTCCTTAATGCTGTGCAGCGAGACGCATAACTTCGGTTTCCGTAGCTTGCTCGCCTTCTAATATTCCTGTAAGCCGTCCTTCCGACATGACCATTACACGGTCAGACATTCCGAGCAGCTCCGGCATTTCAGAGGAGATCATAATGATACTCTTCCCTTGCTGGGCCAAGTCGGCAATTATGGAGTAAATCTCGAATTTAGCCCCTACGTCGATACCACGGGTCGGCTCGTCCAGAAGCAGGATTTCGGGCTCAGTAAGCAGCCATCTGGCGAGTAGCACCTTTTGCTGATTACCACCAGAAAGATTCATGATTAGCGTTTTAGTTGTAGGTGTTTTAGTTCGTAATTTTTCAATCATTTTATCTACTTCAACTTTTTTCTTCTTGCTATTCAGCAGGAGATACGGTTTTTGATAACGATGTAGATTAGCAATCGCACCATTCTCATGAACAGACAAGACTGGAAATATGCCTGTTACACGACGCTCTTCGGTAAGCAGAGCCATTCCGTGTTTCTTAGCATCTTTCGGAGAATTAATAGTAACATCCTTGCCTTTAATAGAGATTTTTCCCGATTTCAAGGCTCGCAGACCGAACAACGCCTCAATTACCTCAGTTCTCTGGGCACCTACCAGACCCCCGATACCAAGGACCTCTCCACGTCTTAATTCGAAAGACACATCTTTAAAAGATCTTTCCTCCGGAGAGGTTAAGCCTTCCACTTTCATGTATACTTCACCAGGTACGTTGAAGCGTTCAGGGAAACGGCTGGTCAATTCGCGGCCCACCATTTTGGAAATGATAAGATCTGTAGTTAATTCTTCCGCTGGCCAAGTACCAATTTTTTTACCGTCACGCATAATAGTAACTTCGTCAGAGATTGCAAGAATCTCTTCCATTTTGTGAGATATATAGATAATAGCTACGCCTCTACTTCTGAGATCCCGTATGATCCGGAATAAATGTTCCACCTCCACACTGGTTAGAGAAGAAGTGGGTTCATCCATTACAATAACTCGGGAGTGAAAAGAGACAGCCTTCGCAATTTCAATGGATTGGATTTTGGATACGGACAGCATACCCACTAATGTTTCGGGATTCAGATCGATATCCAGATCTTTAAACAAACTTTCCGTGTCAGTGTACATTTTCTTATGGTCGATAAACTGAATCGGTCCGATTCCCTTCGTTGGAAAACGTCCTAGCCAGATATTCTCCATAACACTTCGGAACGGCACGGGATGCAGCTCCTGGTGAATCATCGAAATACCACTTTTTAAAGCATCATTTGAACTGCTGATAGAAGCCTTCTCACCATCCAAAAAGATCTCACCGGCATCCGGTGAATAAATACCAAAAAGACATTTCATAAGTGTGGACTTACCTGCACCATTCTCGCCCATAAGGGCATGCACCGAACCCGGTCTGACCTTTAAACTAACATCATCCAGCGCTTTGACGCCGGGGAATTCTTTAGTAATGTTGTTCATTTCCAGCAAAAACTCAGCTTTTTCCATGTTGTTACGCCCCCTACGCTTTTTTTCTTTTTTATGAGAGGCACAGCGGTTCCATCCTGTTCCCTGCCTAAAAGAAATACCGAGGAGCGGTTATCCGCTCCCCGTGCTGTCATATGATCATCAGTAACTCTGTAGCCGAGGTTAATTACTTAGCGTCAGCTATGTTGTCTTTCGTAATCTTTTTGTAGGAAATCCACACGTATTGGTTATCAGTGATATCAAAACCTACATTATCTTTCGTAGGCGTTTCGCCTTTAGCAAGCAAAGCAGCAACTGTGATAGCCGCTTTACCTTGGTTATTTGCATCATTCAGCACCGTTCCAAGCATTGTTCCATCTTCCAACGCTTGAATCGCAGGAGCAGTTGCATCCACACCTACTACCGGCATGAATTTGTCACCCGTAAAATAGCCTGAAGCTTTCAGAGCTTCGATTGCACCGAGGGCCATATCATCGTTGTTAGCAAGAACAGCTTCAATTTTGTCACCGTGGGAGCCCAGGAATGCAGCCATTTTTTCTTGTCCTTTTACGCGATCCCACATTGCTGTATCTTCAGCCAGTTTCTCTACCTTGATTCCTGCATCTTCGATAGCTTGGATAGAATAAGTAGTACGAAGCTCAGCATCTTGGTGTCCTGGTTCACCTTTCAACATTACATATTGGAGAACTCCATCGCCGTTCTTATCCGCTTCAGGATGTGCTTTCCAGTAGTCAACAATCAGTTGGCCGGACATTGTACCAGACTCTTCTGCTTTCGCACCTACATAATAAACTTTATCCCATTTCTTCATATCTTCAGGAAGCGGTTCGCGGTTAAGGAATACCACTGGAATGTTTGCTGTTTTTGCTTTTTCGATAATGACGCCAGCAGCTGTACGGTCAACTGGGTTAATCAGCATCCCGTTATATTTTTTAGTGATGAATAAGTCAACCTTGTCATTTTGTGTTGGTTGTGAATTTTGGCTATCTACGATATCTACTGTAGCGATGCCTTTAGCAGCACTATCGATAGCGTTACGAACACCTGTCATAAAAGTATCGTCAAATTTGTAAATGGCGACCCCAACTTTAGGCGTTTCTGTTGTAGTGCCCGAGTTCTCAGTCTTTGGAGCGTTAGTTGCCTTGTCTGTAGCACTATCTGTAGTTTTGTTGTTGCCACCACAGCCTGTCAGAGCAGCACCCAGCAAAGCACTAGCTAATAGAACGGAAGTGATTTTTTTCATTATTCATTGACCTCCTATTTATACTTCTTTTTTTGTTTGCCCCTGATCGTCTCGGGTACATCCATATTATGCATCACCTGAAAACGCTTGCGAATATAAAATCCTACTCATTACTATAAAAATTCTAATGAACCCAAGAAGAAATATAAGGATGATTTTCATTAAATATTTATACTTTCTTATATTCTAAAATAAAAAACGAATACCGCCCCATTCAAGGATGGTATCCGTTACACGAAACGTATAAGCATAAACGCCTTCGGTGCCTATTTTAAAACAGCTCCTATCTAACAAACGGAAATAACAGCTTTTGATTCTCAGGCCACAACATATTGTCCAAATCAATTAGCTTTGTTCCTGTATCGACGCGTTCTGGTACATCGATTCCTTCGATCACTTCAACGGCATGTTTTACAGCCAAATACCCGTTACTAAAAGGATTTTGGATCACTGTTGCTTGAACAGTACCATCCTGCAGCAATTCCATCATGGAGGGGGAGCTATCAAAGGCAACCATTTTAATATTTTGTAACCCCCGACTTTGGATAGCCATAGCTGCCCCTTGTGAAGCAGTCTCATTCAGGCTCGCGATTCCTCGAAGATTCGGATGCTTCAGCAGCATCAGTTGTGTAAGATCTTCTGCATCCTTAATACTGGAGGTCGTGTATGAAATCTCAACCACTTGTATATTCGGATAACGTGCAGTGTAATTTAAAAATCCCTTCTCCCGCTCCTCCGCGTCTCTCGCACCATACTCAATGCCGTTAGAAGACTCCAGCTCCTCACTCTGTGTTGAATTGGTGAAGTTAATAATGCCCACCTCGCCGTATCCTTTTAACAGCTTGATCAATCGTTCTGCAGATTTTTGACCTGCCTCATAGCCGTTCGAGCCAATATATGTCCTTACTCTTGCTGAACCTACTTCCGCATCTACGGATATGACAGGGATTTTGGAATAAGCCGCCTGATCTACAACCTGAGCAAGCCCCATGTAACTACTTGCAGCTAAAATAATCACGTCTGCTTTTTCTTTTATGGAGTCCTGCACCATCTTCACCTGTTCTGTGATGTCACTCTCGGAGTCCGGAGCTTTAAAGGTTAGTTTGACGTTGAATTCCTGCGCTGCAGCTTCTGCTCCCAATTTAACCGTATTCCAGTAATCGCCCCTGTTCATTTTCACAATAAGATGAATATTACGGGTCTTATTTGTATTGATGTAATTGGGCGCTGAATTAAAACAAGAGGTAACTGTAGTCCATAACACCGCACACATTAACAAAGTTAGCCAAAAACGAAAGGTTTTCATGACGATGTCTCATCCTCCTTAAGCCCTTCATTGCCTTCGCCTTTTGCTAGTGCCGGGAAGATAAGGGTAACCGTAGTGCCTTCTTCAATTTCACTTTCAAAAGAAAGTCCATATTCACGGCCATAGTACAACTCAATACGCTCGTTCACATTTCTTACGCCTACCCCGGAACCACTCATACTCTTACTGCCGCCTGTCAAAATAACCTTCATAGTCTCCTTGGACATTCCTAATCCATTATCACTAATCCTTATAATGACAAGATTGTCCTTCAGTTCTGCTTGGATCGAGATAAAGCCTTCATCAGGCATCATTTCTATTCCGTGATACAAGGCATTCTCTACAATCGGCTGCAAAATCAGCTTAATCGTCTGACACTGCAGTACTTCATCCTGTGCAATGATCTCGTAGCGGAATTTATTTTTAAAACGAAAGCTCTGAATGACGAGATAATGACGAATATGATCAAGCTCTTCCTGCACAGTAATCATATTATTCCCTTTGCTTAGACTAATTCGGAAAAACTTAGATAAAGACTGAATCATTGTAACGACCTCCTCCGTCTTACCACGCTCAGCAAGTCGGATCACAGAGTTCAAAGTATTGTACAAGAAGTGTGGATTAATCTGGGATTGCAGAACTTCAAGCTCACCCTTACGTTTCGTCTCTTGTTCATAAATAATTTGATCCATCAATTGACGGATACGCTGCAGCATGAGGTTAAAGCGTTTAGACAACTGTTCCACCTCATACGCACCGCTCACATCGATTCGAGTATTAAGATCCCCTTCTCCTACCTGCTGAAGTGTCCGTTCCAGCTTACGGATCGGGCGGGCAATTCGCGCAGATAAAAAGACGGATACGATAATTACACATAAAATAACTACCGCTAAGAACCAGGACAAAAAGGTGTTCAGATCCCGCTTAGTGGTCACAATCTCATCATAATAAGCAACGCCTACTATTTTCCATCCGGTCTGTTCTAGTGTACGTACTGTGATAAAACGTTTTTCACCTGTAGACTCATCCAAATAGCTGCGATAAGCATATTCCAGTACCGGCTCCACATTTTCATACTTTAAGCCAGCATAAATAAGCTGCTGCTGCGGATGATATACGATGTTGCCTAACTGATCGAGGATGTAAGCGTATCCTCTTTTACCAAGCTTAACCTGCTTACTCAGCTCATCTATGGTGCGAAAATTAAAATCCATCAGGAGGATACCCGTTTTTAGTTCACCCTTCTCCTGATATTGAATGAGTTTACTGATGGACACGACCCATATATATTGACCTTTAAACAAGTTCTGAATATGGGGCGCTGAGTAAGAGATCTCAGATGTTTTTTTGGCCGTAGTAAACCAACTCTGGGTTTCTAACTGTGTGTTGCTGCGAAGTTTCTGTCCTGCTGTACCCACGACGTATTTCCCCTGTGGTGTAAAAACTGCTGCAGAAACCAGATCCTCTCTACTTCCCATTAACATAGCCATTCTTTCCATCAGTAAAGCGGAGTCCACGGAGGGGCTATTCGTAATTTGATCTTCTGCGGTTTCAAAAATATTTCGCATTCCTTTAACATAAATCCCCAAATTGTAATTCACTTGCTCAATAATCTGCTGCATATTCATATTGGCATTCTCTTCTGCTGTCTTCGCGAACTTGTTATACAGCATAAGGCTGACAACGACGGCTACAAGAACGGCAACGGATGTAAAAGTGAGCGTAATCGTTACTTGAATACTACGCAGCTTAGAGGACAATCGACGTTTCCCCCCTGTTGGATGCTGCGGCCGCAGTCGAAAAAAATAGGGCTTTTCTTGCCGCATAACTACCCTCCTCTGGAGCTATTTTTATACTCTTTGGGAGACTGACCATATTTTTTACGGAAGCAAAAGCTGAAATAGTTAGGATCAGCAAAGCCAATTTTCTCGGCAATTTCAAAAGCCTTCAGTTCCGTGGAGCGTAAAAGTTCCTTTGCTGCCTCTAATCGGATTTGCAAGAGATAACTAACGAAAGTCATCTTCATTTCCTTCTTAAAAATACTGCTAAAATAGCCCGTACTGATATGTAAATGCTGACAGACCTTTCCGATAGAAATATCCGATTCCTCATAATGGCTACGGATGTAATCTTTAGCTTCATCAATGAGCAGCTTATAGCTAGATTGGCGTTCTAAGGCAATGGAGTCCATTAGTCGGCTGCAGATCGTAATAATCCATTGCTTGGCTTCACTCATACTATTGAATTTATTCATCTCAGTTAATGAGGAAATGCCAGATCCAACGAACTTAGCAGCATCACTACCGGACTCTTTGGCTACACGCAGGATGGATGTAATAATCTCCAGCAAAAAAATCTGATAGTCCTGAGTAGATACCTGCTCAGCATTCAATCCGCCAAATAACTCCTCCACGACCTCCTTAAGCTCCTGTACGGTTCCCATCTTAATCGTTCGGATTAAGGACTGCTGGGTCAATTCATCATAGGCCAAAAGTGTATTCGAACGTGACTCCACATCCTCGATCCAAATGACTCTGTTATTGCCAAGAATGAGACGATAATCTAACGCTTGCATGGCATCTCCAAAGGAGTTAAATAGCATAGCAGGCGAGTGACAAACCGTTCCAGAACCAGCGGTTACCGTTAGCTTAAGAAACCGCTGCACATTGTGGCGTATTTCTTCTAGTATCTCAAAGGTCTTCCCTGTAATTTCAGCTTCTTCACTTGCATCACAAATTGAAAGGAGCACTACCTCATCACGATGGATAAACACCCTGCCGAAATTATGCTTATTACATAATTCTTCTGCAATATTCAGCACAGCAAATAGCTGTAAATTTCTCTCTCCCGTGTCTCGTAAAGAAATTTGCTCACCTGCAGTAAGGCTAACCGTTTCCCGCTCTGGACGAATATAATCCACACTAATTACCGAGGCTTGGAACCATTTCCCATGTAGATCTATTCCGTATTCCGAACTTTTCTCGTCTATTTCATTCATTCGTAACTTGCGTGAAACGAGTGACGATAAAAACTGTTCACGCAGCACAGGCAGACTTTTCCGATAATGTTCACTGAGTACAAAAACATTCTCTTTCTCTGCGATTTCAGCCTCTATAGTGGCTCTGACCTTTAGCAGAACATCAATCAACTCCTGTGAAGAAAACGGTTTCAAAATATACTCATCGATTTGCAGTTTAATCGCCTTCTGTGCATATTCAAATTCATCATACCCTGTCAGAATAATGATCTTGGTATTAGGATGCCGCTCGCGAATCCATTCCGCCAGCTGCAGCCCGTTCATAAAAGGCATTTGAATATCAGTCACAACTACATCCGGGAGCAGACGATCAATCGCATCCGCTGCCTCTCGTCCATTCTCCGCCTGTTCTACAATTTCGAAGCCATAGTCCTCCCAATCAATCTGACTGATGACCCCTTCTCTAACATCTTCTTCATCTTCAGCAAGAATTAGCTTGTACATTTCTCATCCCTCTTTAGAAACGATTTATTTAACTGTCATAAAATTCATTCTATATGATTCAAACTATTCCATCTATGGTTAAGTTATTTAAATAGATTTTGAGCAAAAAAAAACCATCCCGCCGTAGCTGGGATGGGGATGATCGGAACCTATAAGTATTATAACAACGCTTTGTTAAAGCGATAGCCTGCTGTCTTTTCGAAACCTAGATGACGATAAAAAGAATGTGCCGGTGCGCGCTCTACGCGGTTACCACTTCTCAAGAAGAGCTGACAGCAACCTTGCTCACGTGCCCATTCTTCTGCTGCGGCCACAAGTCTTTTACCGAGTCCGTTTCCTCTGAGTTCTTCTGATACGATAAGTGCAGTAATCTCAGTGATACAATCTGTCTGTTTGTAATACGAGATAACTTGTCTAAGACCGACCATTCCCACAACTTCATTGTTTAGTTCTGCAACAAGCGTGCACTCAAGATGGTTATTCTCCATGCTTTCAAGTCTCTCTTTCATCACGCTAAGCGTTGTTGGATAGCCGAATTCACGCAGAAGCGCTGTCACTCTCTCCAGATCATTCAAGCCGCATTTGCGAATTTCCAGTACAGGTGCCATGGTACTACTGTTCATCCTCATTTACCTCCACTTTTAGCATAGACGCTGCCTGCTTGGCTACCGTCCGCGCGATTTCCACATTTTCTGCCGCACTTAACGCTACAGCCATCCGCCGCCCTGGACGGACTTCTGGTTTACCAAACACCCGAACCTGAGTCCTAGGTAGTTCCAAAGCTTCACCAATTCCGGTCACAACAAAAGCTCGTCCTTCTCCTTCAGCCTTCAGCGTAGCTGAGGCACCTGGTGTCAGTAATTGTACTGACTGGACTGGAAAACCAAGAATAGCTCTGACATGCACTGCAAATTGAGATAAATCCTGCGTTGCCATCGTTACCATCCCCGTATCATGAGGTCTAGGGGACACTTCACTAAACAATACGCCTCGATCCGTCAAGAAAAGCTCCACTCCAAAAATACCAAAACCCCCGAGCTGATCGGTAACTGCCTTGGCAATAGACTGAGCTTCATCCAGAAGTTCCGCCTTCATAAAGTGAGGCTGCCATGATTCGACATAATCCCCGTCCTTCTGAATATGCCCAATAGGTGGACAAAATATCGTGCCAGACACGGACCGCACCGTTAAAAGTGTAATCTCGCTTTCAAAGGTAACGAATGCCTCTACGATAACACGGGTCCCTTTAGCTCTCGCTCCATCAAAAGCAGTGTTCCAGCATTCTTCCGCATCCTCCGGTCTTTTGCAAACACTCTGACCTTTGCCGGAAGAACTCATAATCGGCTTGATGACACAAGGAGTGCCTAGTTCTGCAACGGCTTGATGCAGTTCTTCCAGACTATCTGCAAAACGATAATCCGCTGTTGGCAATTCAAGTTCTTCAGCAGCAAGTCGGCGAATGCCTTCTCTGTCCATGGTCAGACGAGCCGCTCGTGCGGTCGGAACAACGAAGAAACCTTCCTCTTCAAGCTCTTGAAGAGCATGAGTAGCGATTGCTTCAATCTCCGGAACAATAACATCCGGTTTTTCTGAGCGAATAAGCGTTTTAAGCGCCTCTGCATCCAGCATATCAATAACATGTGAACGATGAGCTACACCCATCGCTGGTGCATCGCTATAACGGTCTACAGCTACGGTCTCTACGCCAAGACGTTGAGCTTCGATTATGACTTCCTTACCCAGTTCCCCGCTGCCCAGTAGCAGCAGCTTGCGGCTTTGAGCTGAAAAAGGAGCTCCCCACATTGTCGATTTCAACCTCTTTCGGCAATTTGACTATCTCGTTTCCATAATTTTCTGAAAACAAAACAGTTTCATTGTATATTTTCAGGCTTCTTTATTTTCATCCATCATACGCCAGATTGCAAGTGTTCTTCGACATTTTCCTACAAATTTCAAAGATTTTTGTCTAATCTATCAACGAAAGATTGTTCCAAGAGAGATAATTGGTGACCTAATTGACCCCAATGATCTGCGGATTCACCCCCTTTAAGGAGATCTAACATCGCTTTCTCTTGCTCCGCTAACCCTTCTTGTAGGTGTTCTGCAGCAACCTTTAATTCTCTGGCTATGCAATCGACATAATGCGCAAGCAATTTTTTCTTCTGCTCTGCCGCCGCAACATTAACAGCTTCTTTCACAAGAGGCTCAGCCGCACCTTTGACTTGCTCCCGGCCAGCGCCTTCAAAGAAATAGCGAGGAGATTTGAAATGACCCCATAAGGTTGACCATTCTACGGACTGAAGCTGGCATTCCAGTTCACTAGGAGAAGGCCATGCTGCTTCTTCATTCTCCATCAGATGAAACTCCTGAGTAGAGAAGTGTAGTTCAGTAGCAGCAGCTTCAGCCGCTTCATGAACAAGTCTGCGCCCGGTACTCTCTAATCGCAGCGTTGTCGCCCATAGCTCTTGCTCCAATTCACGCTGAGTGGTACGCATCAGCTCCGCACCACACGCTGCGAAGATAGCTTTTAAATTTCCTGCATCCTCACGCAGTAATGAGGGGTGAAAGGATTCCTGAAAATTTCTGGTGAAGGAGAAGCTAATCCGTTGACAGACATGATAGATCAGCTCCTCACCTTCATGAACAAGATCTCTGCTTGGACGTTCTTCTATCTCCAAAAGGGATAGCCGTTTCATAGCTAACTGACGACGTTCTTGCATTTCTTTTAATCCTGCTTCACGCTCGTTTGCCGCCATGGAAGCGAGATTCTGCCACTCTTCCGCCCTGCGGCGAACAGATGCGATACTCTCTGCAGCTGCATTAAGTGAAAGCTGAGGAAGTTCATCTCCCGCAAAGCTTGATAAGGCTTGCTCAAAATGATGGAAACGGGAAGCCTCATAGCGTTCATAATCATGCTGAGTTTTACCTTCCAGAGCAAGCAAGCTAGAGAGTGCATAAATTCTCGGCGAGCGTAAGCCACCTGCACGTAAATTTTGAGCGACATGCTCTCGTACCTCTTCCAATTCATCTTCGCCTGAAGCAAGATCGGAAGCATTGATAATAAAGAACATTTTATCAAGTGCAAAGCTATCTTTAATTCGGCCTAGTTGCGCAAGCAGACCTCGATCTGCTTTTGAAAAGGCGTGGTTGTAATAGGTAACAAAACATATCGCGTCTGCATTTTTCATGTAATTAAAGGTTACGCCGGTATGACGAGCATGCAATGAGTCGGCTCCTGGTGTATCCACTAGTACAATTCCGCTTTCGGTCAATGGACAGGCATAATACAAATCAATCCCCTGTACAAAACAGGCTCGGGTCTCCTCCGCTACAAGGCCTCGGTATTCTTCTAAATCAACCGTTCGCACCGTTCCCAGCAAGGGCTCAGCTTCTGCCCAGCCAGCCGCTGCCGCCCTTAGAAATCCAGCATGTGGCAACGCAGAGGGATGAACTCCCCTTGCAGGCAAGTTTGTTAGAACTGTTGTCCATGAGTTTTGCTGTGGTTCTCCTAGCTGCAGCACACTGAAGGAATGGCAGATGTCATCCCAGAAATCTGCCATGGTCTTCATTGTGACAACCGCGCTAGCATGGCGAAAGTCACCTTCCGGCGCCAATATGCGGTTGACCGCAGCCGTGGCGGGATGTGGAGACACGGGCAGCACTTCTTCGCCGAGCAAAGCGTTGGCGAAGGAGGACTTACCCGCGCTGAACGCACCGAACAGCGCAAGGGTAAAGCGGCCGCCGGCGAGATCCTCTGCACGTGCGGCCAAACTCCGCGCCGCCGATGCCATCGCTGGCTCGCGGCGCAGCAGCTCTGCCGCAGCCGCCAGCGCGTCAGCGGCTGCGGATAGCCGGCGGCGGCCTCCCGCCGGCGAAGCCGTTCCCGCCGCCCAACTTGCGGCGGCGGCACTTCCAGCCGCGGCGCTTTGCGGCGGCTGGGCCTCTCGCGGTGCGGCGCTCTGTGCGGCCGCACGCGGGGTTACCCTCACCTCCGGCAGGATGCCGGGGGTGAGGGGCCGGCGCGGCGGCAGCAGCGCCGCGAGCTCGTGCGCGCGGGCAGCTGCCGCGCGGTCCAGCGCGGCTAGCGCGTCAACGGCGCGCGCCTGCCGCGCAAGAGCCTGTTCGCGGCGATGGAGTTCGGCACGCTGCTCATCCATGAGCGGTGGCAGCTTCGCTAACAGCTCATCGCTCACCGCTAACGCGGCACGGCGGAACTGGCTCTTAATATCAGCCGAAAGTGTGCGGCAGAAATTGAGCAGCGCCTCACCGCTATACCCCGTTCCCGGCTTAACTGCAGCCGCCAGCCACTCCTGGCTCACCGCCGGGAACCCTTGCTTCAGAGTCGTCTCCGCCTCCTCCTCCCACAGCCCGAGACTCTCCGCCCAATCACGTACCAGCTGAATCAAATGCCATTCCAGCTGAGCGGAAATCTCTCGGGTCAACAGTCCTTGCCAGACTGCCAGTCGTTTACTTTGTTCCTTCTCCCGCCGTGCAGCCGTAGAGAATAACCCTAATCGAAACGTAGGGCTAGCACTTTCCATATAGCTTCCCGACGCCTCTCTTACATCTGCAGGCATTAGATTAGCATTATTAAGTAAGGTGTCTAGGCCAGTTCGCAAGCTCGCTCGTGACTGCTGAGGCAACGCCTCAAGTCGTTCCTTCTCTTCTTCGAGTGATTTCAGTTCATTCGTCACTGTCTCTGCATTCGTACCTTCTAGATCTTCAAGGAGAGCTGCTCTTTCCTCCTGCTGATCTTGACGGAATGCAGTTAGAGAAGAATCCGCTGTATGATGAATGGAACGAGACAAGCTATATTGAAGTAGCTGCTCCTTTTGTTCCAACAGTTCGGTTATAAGGCTGAGTAGATGATCCCAATGATTAAGAGGATGCTCTTTTTTTTTGAGAGAGGTGAATAGAATTCCAGCACAATGAATCCCCCATTGTTCAAAAGCATTTTCAAGTTGACGTTTATATTCCTCGATGGAAATCTCTTGTTCCCTGTGCTTGTCGATCTGATTAACAATCAGATACAAAGGTTTACCCCAGTCACTAAGATTTTTAGCAAAGGCCAAATTATTCTCTGACTGTACATGGTTATAATCCATTACATAAAATACGACATCAGCTAAATGCAGCGCGGAGCGGGTGGCCGCCTGATGACCATCATCCGTAGAATCTACACCAGGTGTATCCAATAGTACGCCATCCTTACCTAGCAGTGGTATCTCATTCCACACTTCAATTGCGGAATATTCACCACCATTTCGACAGTATTCTTGTAATCTTTCTGGAGTTGTCTCTATAGGAGCAGAATCATTTTTACTTCCTTCAACTCTAGGATAAATAAGCACTCGTGGAACTCCACTGCGAATAGAGACAATATTCGCACTAGTCGGCACAGGTCCAGAAGGCAGCACTGAACTGCCGCAAAGAAGATTGATCATACTGGACTTTCCTGCCGAAAAATGTCCGCAAAAAGCAAGGGTCAGTTCATTCCCACCTTCTTTATGTTGTAAATCTTCATATATACGTTCAGATCCCTCATCACCCCAGCGATGCATTAATCCACGCAACTGGAAAAGCAGCGATGCCGTTTCACTTAATGTCTCTTTCTCGATTCTAACCTGTTCCGCTCTCACTGACTCTCCACCTCCACTGTTACCATCTAATCATGCTTTGAATATAACCCATTCAAGAATACGAAATCAGACTCATTTTTAAATGTTTATACAGGTGTAATTTCTGTGATGTCACGCAGAACCTATTTTTATAAATAATAATTACAGTTTATCACCAGTTTGACACAAATTAAATACACACTACTTACAAAATAACCTATCATCTCTTACGAAATGAGGTTATTCAAACATCTTTCTTCTATTTTCGCTAGAAAAGTAAAAAGCAAAAAAGGAGCCAGCCCTAGGGCCGACTCCTTTTATCACTTCTAAATTTATGCAGTTTCCGAAACAGGCAACAGAATTTCGAATACTTTTCCGTGCTGCAGAATAGTCAAACCACGAGATTTATCTCTCATTACAACAACCTCAGGTTTCACTGACATACGCTCAAAATAGTGTTCAGGAACGTCACCGGAATGACTGATCGTGATACCTTCTACTTCTTGCTCTTCGTTCTCTTCGAGTGGGCTTTCCACTACGCGATCAAAAATATCCGAGAACACTTCAAAATTATCTGTGTATACAGAAATGCATTTCATCTCTATCCCATCCTCTTCTTCAACTCTAACTTTTTGGCGTATGATCTTTAGCTTTCCTGACAACAGCTGTTTTCATACGTTTTTTGCCCTCTCGACATACATCAAGAAGCGGGCAAACTTGACATTTTGGGTTCTGTGCCTTGCAGTGATATCGTCCGAAAAAGATAAGCCGGTGATGAGTGATCGTCCATTCGTCACGTGGCACAGCCTTCATCAGCTTCTTTTCCACTTCCAGCACAGAATCTTTCCAGCCTGCTAATGCAAGTCGTTTAGCAACCCTCTCCACATGCGTGTCCACTGCAATGGCAGGAACTCCAAAAGCATTGGATACTACTACGTTTGCAGTTTTACGACCTACACCGGGTAAAGTTACAAGCAAGTCATGAGCCTCAGGCACCTCGCCACCATACTGTTCTATGAGTATCGAGCATAGGCTTTGGATATGCTTAGCTTTGTTACGATATAGGCCGATGCGCCGGATATCCCCCTCCAATTCCTCCAGCGGTACAGAAATATAATCGATGGGGGCTTTGTACTTTTGGAACAGGTCCACGGTCACTTTGTTCACCGTTGCATCCGTACATTGGGCTGATAACAGTACCGCTATCGTTAATTCAAAAGCGTTACTGTGATTTAGCTCGCAATGAGCATCAGGGAACAAGTCTCCAATCGTATCCAAAATGTGGCGGACCTCTGCAACTTTCATAGTGTCCCCTCCACGGAGCGATTACGCTCATTAAAACTCACATGAGCGTGTCCTCTCTAATGTAAAGAAATATAAGCAAAGTCTGTATTATAACGTATGGTTTCATACATTTCAAGAAAATACAACTCTTATACTTTCTTATATTTCAAAAAAAACGTCTTGACGCAGGCAAAGCTCCTGGGTCAAGACGGTGATTCACTCAGAAATCCACCATTGCTACTATTGTTTCACAATTTCAACCACGATATCATTATTGAAATACATTATAATATTATCATTTTCTTTAAGAGATTGCACGGACAATGTCGTATCTCCTTGATGAATATAGACATTTGAAGCAAGAGTGAACTGATACTTATCGTTCAGATTAGCTCTCTTAGTCACCAATGAGCTCGTCGTACTGTCATAGCGAGAGAATGAACGAGTTAACTGTGGTAACACACGAATGACTGTCGCTCCATCCGTGTCTTTACGAATCTCTACTCTGTCCGATGTTGTTAAGTTACTAAGAGCAGTTGTTGTGGCGCCATCACGAATGATTCTAACCCCACCGCTTACAGCAAAGCTTTGTGCCGCTCCAGCATACTCTTTTACAACCAAATTATTCGCTGCAGCATCGACTGAACTAATCTGGCCCGTTGTAAGCTTAACTAGCTGAATAGCGAGCGGAGTGCTTCCATCAAAGGTCACATTAAGAAAATCCCCCGATTTAACAGCTGTCAGCTTAATGCTTTCGCCAGCTTCATTTGTTATTGGAAGTACAGCAGTATTGATCTCACTTGTTCCACCGTTCCATTTAACACTCAAACGGTTGGTTCCGGCATTAACAGTTGCTGCTTCAACTTGTAAAGCTGTCTTCACTTTCAGTACTGCAATAATGTCCTGACCAGTTGTCATTGAGGCTGTCACATTACTACCAACAGGAACATCACTTAAAGTTGAACTAGTCTTACCAAAGAGATCAATTAATTGTGGATAAGGCATCGTTAAAGTTTGCCCATCATTAAGCTTCAATACAATAGTTCTAGAGGAAGTATTAACAGCAGCCAAGGTTCCTTCATACTTTGTGACAATTTCCAACGATAAAGCCCGTTGTCCTATAGCTTTTACATTTACTTTACGGTTCTCAATAAGTTTCGTACCGATATTAGCTAAATTAGGAAGTGCACCTTCAATCAACAGTTTTGTTTTTTCATCCAACTGAACGACATGGGCTTTTTTATCAGTGTCCATAACCGTTAGAAGCTGCGTTTTACTATTATAATCAATAACTGTCGCTCCACTAAACTGATCAATTTGGCGGCTTAACACTTCAATCTTTATGACTTGATCGCTGCTGTTCAGCGTAAGCTGAATCTTGTCCCCACCGACTGTATCAGCTATAAGATCATCGGCCACAGGGCTATTCATGTTCGGTATAACAATTGCTGGCTTTGTAGCCAGTAGCTTAACTTCACGAGTTCCGTCCGTTTTTTTATAAACAACTGTTGAACTAGTCAGTTCTGTAAGTACACCCTGAACGGTCCGTTCAATACCTTCTGTCACTTCTACAGAACGTATCACATTTTCTTTAACTGTATATTTGACAGCAGAACCTGTCTTCAATTCTGTAGGCTGCAATACGGATGCTTGATAAGTGAATAATGAAGTTCCATCCTCCCATTTAAAGGTTTCTACCGTACCAGCAGCATTTTTAAAAGTAATGCTTTTCCCAGTTAGATCTATACTTTGAATGGTACCTGTTGTCGTCTTGTTAACAACGCCTGAAGTCACTTGAACCTTGACCACTTTATGTGAACCACTATAAGTTTCACGCTGGAACGTAACTATACTGTCTGCTACCAGCGAAGCAGGTTCAATTGAAGTCCCGTTCGCATCTACAAAGGTAGTCGTTTCATCGTAATAATATTCAGTGAACCCAGTAGCTGATTTCAGCCATAGCTTATTACCAGGTGCTACCATTGCGAAGCTTCCGGAAAGGCTCTCCACTTGTTGTGTAGGGTCAGTCACTTCAACATAGGCTGCGTTATATGTCGCTCCAATTACAGTAACCCTTGTGTAAGGTTGGATATCACTTAGATTTATTCTACTTTCAGAAGCGCTTGTGTAATAAGCGGTGCTCGCTCCCAGGGTATATGTAGATGTCTTTCCGTTGTTATAAACGGATAGTTTGCCATCTGCTAATTGACTGATTGTTCCTGATGCCGTGTTGTCATATTCAACCGTATTGTGAGCTTCCGCACGGCTGAAAAAAGTCGCCAATTGAGCACGGGTCACAGCCCCTTGTGGATCAAAGCGATTACCGTCAAGACCATTGGCTAATTTTAGATCAACAGCAACGTTGATGTACCCTCTTTTGTTTGCAGACACTTTAGAATCATCCGCAAAGCCTGTCGGTTTGCTAGCTGCTACAGTTGCGTCTGCACTTTTTCCAAGTGCACGAATTAACAGTTCAGCAATCCATTCTCGGGATGCTTTACGTTCTCCCCATGAAGTTTTCAAATTATCAGGAGACATTTCCGAAGTTTTGTCTAAAAGACCTTGCTGGAACGCTAGTACAACATAATCTTTGTAATAATTTGAAACCTTAAAATCAGTTGGCAAGGCCACAGCTGAAGAAGTATCCACTTTATCCTGCAACTTCATAAAACGTAATGCCATGAGCACAGCTTCCTGTTGAGTTACAGAATCCCCAGGGCGGAATAAACCATTATTACCAACCACAATTCCTTGTGATGCTAGTTTATATATATGCTTTTCAGCCCAGAAGCCTGTCTTCACATCGCTAAAAATGCCTACAGATTGTGTAGTGGTTGTTGCTGCTGTCGTAGCAGCAGTATCTGCAAACACTGCGCTTGCGCCACTAAAAATCATGGCTCCAGCCATAACAGCCGATACTGCTTTAGTAGAATAAGCCTTTAATGGAAGTTTTGACTTTTTTTGCGCGGACAATAGATTATTCCCCTCTCTATGACTCAAATAAATAGTATAGTTTAAAGTTCGTCAGTTAGATGCTTTTATCCTTTGTTGTAATAACAATTAGCTATTATCTCTAGTCATAGGATGCATTAGGTCAACATGACCCATCAAGCTTTCAACCTTTTCACCATCCACCAAAACTTCGATACTTTTTACTTCTTCAAATTGAAAATAGGTTTTGGCAAGTGATGAAATCGCTAAGGACTCCCCACCAGCACCCAGCTGTGCTTCATCCGGTTTATGAATATCCATCACAATTTGACCATCAACAAACTTTAACGATTTCAGTTTAATCTTGCCCCATAACGATACAAGGTCAGTATTCTCGTTGCTTTGCAATGCTTTGAACGTCTCTGTATATTTCTGAACATCGTCAGAGAAGCTAATGCTAGTCTTAGCAGGAATCAGATCCATAACTTGTGTATCCGTATAATATGCATCGATACTCTGGCTCTGTTTTTGCTTCTCATCTGCTACTGGCTTTGCAGTTGCCTGAGTTTCTGTGTTGCTATTATCTGCTGTCGGTTGCGGAGTGCTAGCCACTTCGTTTCCTGGTTCATCGCTTGGAGCCGGTGTACTTTCTCCCGCACCACTTACAACATTTGAAGTATCTTGCTCCACACCATTTGCTGGAGCCGCAGTAGGCTTGTCTCCACAGCCAGCAATCACTAGCAGAAGCAGTGTAGCGATCCCAATTGTACTCCATTTTTGTTTCATCATTAATAAACGCCTCCTCTAGATGAATACGGGCAGACAGGTACCGCAAAACCACTTCTTGCCTTTTAAAATAAAAGCAGAAAGCTGACTTTGCGGCGCTCGTCTGCCACTGGTCTGTTATTTTATACCCAAATATTCCTTAATCCCACTCACTATTGAAGCCGCAACTTTGTTTTGAAGTGCATCTGTAAAGAGCAATGCCTCATCTTTTTTGTTGCTAAGGTATCCCACTTCAAGTAATACTGCAGGCATTTTCGTTTCACGGATAACATGGAAATTCCCATAACGTACACCGCGATCGCTAAGCCCTGTAGCTTGAACAAGATATTTATGCATCACGTTCGCCAATGCTTTACTGGCTTCCCGTTGATAATACGTTTCTGATCCACTAGCTGAAGAGGAACCTGAGCTATTGGCGTGTACAGATATGAAGATATCAGCTTTTAAATTATTCGCCATAGCTGCTCTTTCTTTAAGCTCCAAGAATGTATCATTACTTCGTGTTAACACGACGTCAATATTACTTTCTTTTTTCAGCAATTCAGCTGTCTTAAGTACGATGGCCAAATTGAAATTTTTCTCGTATTTACCTGTAACACCCACTGCTCCGGAATCTTTAGCTCCATGCCCTGCATCTAATACTACTAGCTTTCTGCCGTTATTTCCTGGTTGTGTTGTAGTATCATCAGTATTTTCCGCATTTAGATCGATTACAACCAGCTTAGAATCGTCTCCAGTAACGCTAACGTTGTAATTCTTAGCATAGTTCAAATCAATTACAAAACGTACTGTATAAGGATTCGTGCTATAAAGGGAGTAACGTACTCCTGATACATCAGGATAATCTTTCACTTCCAAGCTACCGTTAAGGTCAGGATCAAGGATCTGTCCTGTACCAAAAAGGTCTGAGAAGGTGGCATTAGGTAAATCAACAACTAACCGATCCGGCCCAGTCATCACTGTCACTTTCGGTACTGAATTACCCTCCATAGCAATGCTCAAACGATTTTCACTAAAGCTCACACCATTTACCATCGTTAAATTCTTAGAAGGATCTACCGGTGGTACAACCTCAGATCCACCATTTTCAGTATTTCCACCTGAACTACCGTTATCATTTGAGGATCCTGGGGTAATAAGATACACACTCTTCTTCACGTTGTCCCACGAGACATTTAATCCAAACTGTTCACTAATGAACCGAATCGGTACAACAGTCGTATTACTACGAAGGATTGGTGCCGTGGTAAGGGTTACTGTCTTGTCATCAACTGAGGCTATCTTTTGATTCACAACCAGTTTGATGACCTTTCCTTGCTGTTCAATCGTTACCGTCTTGCTCTTCTGATCCCAACCCACGTTATATCCAAGGCTTTCAGAGATCAACCTTAACGGCACCATGATTGTATCATTCACATTCTCAACAGGGACATTTTGCCCTGCGGTCAGCTCCTTGCCGTCCAGATAAATCTTGCTATTCCCGGCAGCAGCATGTCCGTTCTCAGGCAAAACAAATACTAAGAGCAACAAAAACAACATCAAACTGAATTTCTTCATTCTTCACCTCTAAATCTAGTATTCGCCTGTGAATGGCGATCGTGATGGCCTGTCTACGTTAACCTCAGACCTCTATTAGACGCTAACAATCTATAAAGGTTGCGAATATATTCCATAAAAATTGAGAAATCTCACCAACATCAAGCATTAAAGTCCTAGATATTCCTTAATACCGGCTACAATTTCCCTCGCTAATTTGTCTTGAAGCTGCTCACTATACATCCCTGATTCATTTCCTGAATTAGTAAGATACCCCACTTCTAGAAGTACTGCCGGCATACTGGTTTCTCTTGTAACATGCAGACTTTTCGTTCTTACTCCGTTGTCCTTGAATCCAGTACCTGCTATCAGATGTTTGTGCATGATCTGAGCAAGCGGCAGACTCCCACTCCGCGAATAGTACGTTTCACTGCCATTTATTTTGTCTCTATTCGGATAACCCAGCTCCAGTGAATTCCCATGCACTGAAATAAAGAGATTAGCCTTTGCCGCTTCTGCGATATTTACTCGATCCTGAAGACCCAACGTAATGTCTTCTGTCCTTGTAAATACGACGTCAACTAAAGCTTCCTGCATAAGTAGTGTTTGTACTTTACGGATAACCGCCAGATTGAAGTCTTTTTCCAGCTTACCCGTGAGACTGACTGCTCCAGATTGTGTCCCTCCATGACCCGCGTCGAGAACTACAACTGGCTTTCCAGTCATTCCACTACCGCCTGAGGTGTTCCCTTCACTGCCTGTAACATTCAAATCCAGTGTCACCAGTCCAGTACTTTCATCCGTACTTAATTGATAAGGCTGGCTCCCGACCGTTTGAATCACGAACCTAACGGTAGAAGGACTTACACTGAACAGCGCATACCGGATCTCAGAAACTAGAGGGTAACCAGTAACATCCAGCTTCCCTTGCGGACTTCCGTTTGGGGTAATACTCGGTAGGCCTCCAACGAAATCAGGAGCAAAAGCTGCACCGGGAAAATCTACGACGATTCGATCTGGACTGCTCATTTTTGTGATGCTAGGTTTAGGAGCCCCAGAAACAGCGATGATTAATCGATTCTCAGTGAAGGCTGCCCCATTTACTAGCGGACCTGCTGCATTCACACCAGTGCTTCCTGGTACTGAGGATGATTGTGGTGTCGGTGAGGGCAAAACACTTCCAGCGCTTGTGCCATTATCCATGCCGGGTGTAGTAATCTGAGTTGGAGAAGGAGTATTTGTTGCTGTTGGACCAGTAACGTTTCCCTCTGGTGTAGCCACCGAAGCTTGTCCACCCGTCAAATAGACCGTTTTATCGCTATTATCCCAGCCAACCTTTAGACCGAACTGCTCACTTACGAAGCGAATCGGAACGAGAACTGTACCACCACTTTGCTTGGGTGCTGCATTTAAATCAAACGTTACCCCATCCGCATCAGCTGTTTTTTTCCCTACAGCCAGCTCAATGCTTTTTCCATCTTGGTGAACCGTTACTTTGCGGGCCTGCTGCTCCCATAATACCTCAAATCCAAGATTCTCCACTACCACTCTGACGGGAATCATAACGCTACCATTGACGTTCTCAAGTTTAATTCCTTTTGGTAAAGCAAGCTCTTGATTATCCATAATAATTCTGCCTGAGCTGCTACCAGCTGCGGCAGCTTCACGTCCAGTGAATGATAGTAATAATAATGGCAGCAACAATAGTAGCAACGTTCGATACCCAACTCTTCTCATTTTCCCGCTCCTTCTGCAAGTAATAGATCTAGATAAGTACTAAGACGACAGAAATCACCAAATGTTTCCTATATCACCAATGAATATTTCGATTATAGCAAAAAAACTTCTATTTCCGACACCCGGAAATAGAAGTTTTAAGTAATTTTTGTAAAAGTTAAGATTGAAACCAGTTATATCCTATAATTAAGAGAATAACTTAGCCGCATGAAGCTCTTCATACGCAGCAATTTCATCTGCATGCTGAAGAGTTAGTCCGATATCATCCAGACCTTGCAGCAAGAACTGACGACGGTGCTCATCCAGATCAAAGCTGATGCTCAGTCCAAATTCATCGTGAAGTGTATTGCTCTCAAGATCCACGTTCAACTGGTAGCCCTCATGCTCGGCTGTCCGATTAAACAGCTCATCCACTTGCTCTTCCGAAAGCTTAATTGGCAAAATGCCGTTCTTAAAGCAGTTGTTGTAGAAGATATCTGCATAAGAAGGTGCAATGACAACTCTGAACCCATAATCCATTATCGCCCAAGGTGCATGCTCCCGTGAGGAGCCACAGCCAAAGTTAGCACGTGAGATCAAGACTGAAGCACCCTTATAGCGTGGTTTATTCATTTCAAAGGCAGTGTTATCGTTACCAGCTTCATCAAAACGCCATTCGTAGAACAAAAATTGTCCAAATCCTGTCCGTTCAATCCGTTTCAAGAACTGCTTTGGGATAATTGCATCCGTATCTACATTCACCCGATCTACTGGTGCAACAATTCCTGTTAATTTTTTAAAAGCATCCATAGTTTTATCCTCCCGTGTTCTCTCTAGTTCTATGAGCTGACAGCTTCCGTCTTATAGTTCCAATCACGTACGTCAGTGAAACGGCCTTTTATCGCAGCTGCAGCAGCCATAGCTGGGGATACCAGATGCGTGCGTCCACCGCGACCTTGACGTCCTTCAAAGTTACGATTCGAGGTAGATGCACAGCGTTGTCCAGGTTGCAGTACATCAGGGTTCATCGCAAGGCACATGCTGCATCCCGCTTCGCGCCATTCAAAGCCCGCGTCAGTAAAGACTTTATCAAGCCCTTCCTTCTCAGCCTGCATTTTAACACGACCAGATCCAGGAACAACAATGGCAGTAACCTTGTCAGAGACTTTATGGCCTTTTGCTACCACGGCTGCGGCTCTCAAATCTTCGATCCGTCCGTTAGTACAAGAACCGATAAATACATAATCAATTGGAATTTCAGAAATAGGTGTTCCAGGAGTCAAATCCATATATTCAAGCGCTTTTTCAGCAGCTTTGCGTTCATTCTCAGTGGTGAAGTCAGCCGGATTTGGTACGCTAGAGTTGATATCTGTACCCATGCCCGGGCTAGTACCCCAAGTCACTTGTGGAATCAATGTCTCCACATCGAATTCAACTACCGTATCATACTGAGCACCTTCGTCACTAACAAGACTCTTCCATCCTTCAACAGCAGCGTCATAAGCTTCGCCTTGCGGCACATATTGACGTCCACGCAGATAGTTAAAAGTAGTTTCGTCAGGAGCGATCAAGCCTGCTCTTGCTCCGCCTTCAATCGACATGTTGCAGACGGTCATACGTTCTTCCATCGACAGCTCACGAATGGCCTCGCCTGTATACTCAATAACATAACCTGTTGCAAAATCAGTACCATACTTAGCAATAACACCAAGGATCATATCCTTTGCGGTTACTCCGGGATTTCTTTTACCTGTAAAGCGTACTTCCATAGTCTTAGCTTTAGATTGCTGCAAACATTGGGTAGCCATTACATGTTCAACTTCACTAGTTCCTATACCAAAAGCCAGCGCACCAAATGCTCCATGTGTAGAGGTATGGCTGTCGCCGCAAACGATAGTTTTACCAGGGTGCGTCAAGCCGATCTCAGGTCCCATTACGTGTACAACGCCTTGATCGATATCATTCAGGTCGAACAATCTAACACCAAAATCAGCACAGTTCTTGGAAAGTGTATCAATTTGTTGCTTGGAAATTGGATCTTTAATGTTAAAACGATCCTTAGTAGGAACGTTGTGATCCATCGTAGCGAAAGTCAGCTCAGGACGGCGAACCTTGCGGTTACTGAGGCGAAGTCCTTCAAAAGCTTGTGGAGAAGTTACTTCATGAACCAAATGCAGATCGATATAAATAATGCTAGGCTTACCTTCCTCTTGATGAATAACATGATTATCCCAAATCTTCTCAAACATTGTCTTGTTGCTCATAATTTCACCTCATTAATAGAATCGTTCATTGGAAGAGAGCGTGGAGTCTCTCTTGAATGATCTAAATATAACATCACCGTCTTTATAATTCCAAGATATGATATCTATAGAAGTGATAGGTTTAACCTATAAATTGAAGATGATTTTTTTACTGAGACCCTAGTCAGCCCACTCCTTAGACGAATGCCCTTCATACTATATCGGGTCCTGGTTGTTGAAATGCAGTGCATTTGTTAGCTCAGAAGGAGTTGGAACAATTGAAGTCAGGAACGAGACTTACCGGGCGGGTTATTTTCAAAGGTGATCAAGGGTATGAAACGGCTCGTAAGAATTGGGATCCGCATACTGACAAATACCCGAAAGTGTTTGTCTTCGCACAAAAAACACAAGATGTTGCGAACGCCATAAAATGGGCTAACGAGAATAAAGTCCCCATCCGTGCAAGAAGCGGTAGACATTCTCTGGAGGTTAATCTTTCACAGGTCACCGGAGGAATTGTCATCGATGTAAGTGAAATAAAGAAAATCAAACTAAATAAAAAATCAGGAACTGTTGTTGTGGGTACCGGAAATACAGTGGGGAGAATTGCACACACGCTTGCTTGGCAAGGATATATGGCTCCATTCGGCGATAGCCCTACAGTTGGAATCGGTGGCATCACCCTAGGCGGGGGTATCGGGCCGCTCCAGCGAACCGTGGGCCTTGTTAGTGATAATCTAATCGAACTCGAAATGGTTGATGCCAAAGGGAAAATTATTCGTGCCAATAAGAATAGAAACGCTGATCTCCTCTGGGCTTCCCGCGGAGGTGGCGGGGGGAATTTCGGTGTTTACACCAGTTACAAATTCAAAGTACGTCCTGCTCCAGCTTCGGCTACCGTTTTTCGTATCACCTGGCCTTGGGATCAGTTCGTGAAGGTATTCAAAGCTTGGCAACTCTGGGCTCCATGCGTTAGTACCAAACTGGGCAGTGAATTATCCATTGGTCCGAAAAAAGGCGGTAGTGTCACTATGACGGGGCTGTTCCTCGGATCAAAGGCAGAGGCTTCCCGCCTCTTAAAGCCCGTTACGAGCGTTGGAACGCCTACGAATCAAATCATCCGCTCTTTACCCTATACAAAAGTAGTGAGTTTTATGTTAGCGCCTGATCCAGTGCTAACTCAAAGAGTCAGCAACCAGTTCTCCAGCGGTTTCGTAAGAAAACCCTTTCCGGGCAAGGCAATTAAGTCCATGCGTGAGTTCTTAGAGAAAGTGGAGGGAGAATTCGCAGGTTTCTTTTTCCTCAACTGGGGTGGAGCTGTGAGCCGTAAGTCACCCAAATCTACAGCGTTTTACTGGCGGAAAGCGAAATTCTATGTTGAGTGGAATAGCTCATGGACCAAGAAATCGGAAGCTGCCAGAAATATATTCGTAGTACGAAATACACGTCGGAAACTGCAGCCATTTATCGTGGGGAGCTACATCAATGTTCCAGACCAGGGAATTAAAAATTCCGGACCAGTATATTATGGAGCAAACTATCCTAGATTACGGAGAGTCAAAGCTAAATATGACCCGGGAAATATATTTAACAACCCTCAAAGCATCTCTCCAGCCCGCAAAGTATAGTAAGACGTAATAGCGTAGCATCAAAATTAGACCGGCAAACATAAAGGACTCCAGCGAATACTGGTAAACCATACCTTCCTATTTGCCGGTTAGTGCGTTCGTCACGAACTTACATGTGAACCTATATAAAACTTCAGTTTCATAGGTTATACTTATAAGCAAAAGCAATCTCCTAAAGGAGTTTATACATGGAACTGAGACAACTGCAATATGTACTGCAAATCGCAGCCGAAAAAAACTTCTCCCGTGCAGCGGACAAGCTGCACATTGCCCAACCATCACTCAGTCAGCAGCTTTCCAAGCTGGAAAAAGAGCTCGGTGTAATGCTGTTCCAGCGAAATACCAGCTCTGTTGAACTGACCTATGCTGGATCGAAATTCGTAGAGCAAGCCCAAATCATCATTGATGGCGTAGAACTGCTGCGACAAGAAATGTCTGATATTTCTGAACTGCGTACCGGGCGCGTCGTTGTAGGCAGTATGCCGATCACTGGTGCACATTTACTACCGCATGTGCTTCCGGTTTTTAAACAAAATTACCCGGAAGTAGAAATCTCTCTGCTCGAAGACTCCTCCATGAACCTAGAGAAGCTCACTGCGAGTGGTCAGACTGATTTAAGCCTGCTCTCATTGCCGCTCGAAATTCCGGCTCTTGCTTACGAAGAACTGGGTGAGGAAAGGATCGATCTTGCAGTCCCACCTGAACACCCGCTAGCTAAACGTAGCTTAGATGGAACTAAGACCTCTTTGGAAGAACTAAAGGACGAGCCATTTATCGTACTTAAAGAAGGCCAAGGCTTCCGTAAAATGACTATGGATCTGTGCCGAAACGCTGGCTTCGAACCAAAAATTGTCTTTGAGAGCAATAACATGGAAACAGTTCAGTCGCTGGTCGCCACTGGAATGGGTGTAACTCTTGTGCCTCATTTTATTGCCCGTGCACCGCGAAGTGAATTCGTCCCTGTCTACTTACCGCTCACTGATCCTGCCCCTAGCCGAACACTTGTCGTAGCCTATCGACGCGGACGTTATTTATCTAAAGCCGCTAAGGCTTTTGTAGAAACATTTAAATCTACGGTATCTGAATTAACCGAAGAATAGACCCTTGGAAGGCTGCTCTGAACATCTGAAACCCGAACCGCACATTCATTAACTGGTCCTTTATCGTTAGGTGTTCCTGTATGTAACAGATTATAAGTATTCCACCCCCTTGCTTAGAGGTTAAACAGAATAATCAAAGCTTTCTAATGCGAGAAATAGTTCCTTCGTTTTTCCTTTGCAAAGCAACCATCTCCATGGTATTCTATTGAAAATAAGTGAAACGTGCAGACGGGACCAGTAAGAATGAGTCTAACCGCGCCTAGAGAGTAAATTCCAATAGGCTGAAAGAATTTACCGCGGTTTTCGTTCCGAATCCTACCCCCGAGCGGCCTGTGCTAAGCAGGACGGATCCTCCCGTTACGAGAATGAAGTCGGATGATCCCTCATCAATGAAGGTGGTACCGCGGAAGTTTACAAGCTTTCGTCCTTTGCTAAGTCTAAGGATGGGGGCTTTTTGTCGTTTTCAGCATCTATAAAAATACTGAGGAAGTGAACAGATATGACGACACGAATCGTAGTCAAAATAGGCAGCAGCTCACTGACTGGAACAGAAGGCGGATTGAATCGCGAAGCCGTGTCCTTCTTCGCTTCAGAGATTGCCGAATTGAAGAGAAACGGCTGCGAGGTGTTATTAGTAACCTCCGGCGCTGTAGCCGCAGGCTTTCGCAGTATCGGATATCCTACACGTCCGAAGCTGCTACATGAGAAGCAAGCAGCGGCAGCTGTAGGCCAAGTTCTGCTCATGCAGGCGTATCAGGAAGCTTTTGCCGAGCATGGAATAACCACAGCACAAATCCTACTAACCCGTACCGACTTCTGTAGTCGCAGAGCTATGAACAACGCTATGATGACGGTTGAAGAGCTGCTTCGCCAAGGAGCGGTACCCGTATTCAACGAGAATGACACCGTCTCCGTTGATGAGTTAAAGTTCGGTGATAACGATACTTTGTCCGCGCTCGTTGCCAACCTGTTGAAAGCCACCAGATTGCTAGTCTTAACCGACATGGATGGCTTATATAGCGGAGATCCTCGGAAACATCCCGACGCTATTCGCTATCAGTTCGTTGATGATATTACGCCGGAGATTTATGCTATTGCTGGTGGAGCTGGCTCTAGTGTGGGGACAGGTGGCATGCGTTCAAAAATCGATGCTGCCAAGATCGCTACACGAGGCGGTGTGCCCGTCTTTGTTGGGAGAGCTACCGAACCCGGGGATTTACAACTCGCAGCGACAGGCTCGGGCCGAGGTACTTATTTTGCAACCAAGTTATCTTCTTTACCTGTTAAAAAGCAATGGCTTGGCTTCATGTCCACCCCACTCGGTTCCCTGTACGTTGACGAAGGCGCCGTTGAAGCGCTGCTTCATGGCGGTCATAGTCTGCTGCCTGTCGGCGTCAAGCAGATCGAAGGTAACTTTCACGCTGGGGATGTTGTAGAAGTCCTTGGACCAGACTCCAAATTGCTGGGACGCGGGATTGTGAATTACGATGACACTCAGCTGCGCAGTATCCAAGGTTTGCCCAGCCGTCAGATTGTACCGAAGCTGGGAGAAGTACACCGGCTGGAGGTCATTCACCGTGACGAATGGATTACATTGAGGTAAAAATTTTGTCCATACAAATTTAAGGAGGAATCGTCATGAGTGAAGTTGTCAATAAAGCAAAATTAGCCAAGGAAACCACCGGAGTATTAGCGAGTCTAACTACCGGCCAAAAAAATGAAGCACTCTTAGTTATGGCTGATGCGCTGCGCCGTGAAGCTCCAGCTATCATTGCTGCCAACCGAGAAGATCTGGAACGCGGACGCTTAAGTGGTACTCCTGAGTCCATGCTTGATCGACTAGCGTTAGATGTAGGCCGAATTAACAGTATCGCAGAAGGACTTCAACAAATCGCTGTATTACCTGATCCAATTGGTGACACGCTAGAAACTATTGAACGTCCGAATGGTCTGGGCATCCAGAAACTTCGTGTTCCACTAGGTGTCATCGGTATCATTTACGAAGCACGTCCGAACGTAACTGTTGATGCCGCTGGCCTTTGTCTTAAGACTGGTAACGCTGTCCTGCTGCGCGGTGGCTCCTCCGCTCTGTCCTCCAACCGAAAAATTGTCGAAGTTCTCCACAATGCTCTAGCAGAAACCTCAATGCCGAAAAATGCGCTACAGCTGATTGAAGATCCCAATCGTTCTTCTGTTGATGAAATGCTTAAGCTCAACGGGTTACTTGATGTAATTATCCCTCGCGGAGGTAGTTCACTTATTCAAAATGTTGTGCTAAACGCAACCGTGCCTGTCATTGAAACAGGTGCAGGCATCTGCCATACTTATCTCGACGCAAGCGCTTTTCCAGAAATGGCTCAGAACATTAGTTTGAATGCTAAAGCACAGCGCCCTTCGGTTTGCAATTCCATGGAGACGCTACTTATTCATCGGGATTACGCAAACGAGTATCTGCTTTCTTTGGCCGAAGCTTTCCGTGATATTAACGTTGAATTACGTGGCTGCCAGGAAACATTATCTTTTGTCCCATGGGCATTACCTGCAACATTAGAGGACTATGCCACAGAATATAATGATTATATCTTGAATATCAAAATCGTCAGCGATTTAGACGAAGCTATGCAGCATATCGCCCAGTATGGCACGAAGCACTCGGAATGTATCGTAACAGAAGATCCGGATAACGCTTCACGCTTCTTACAGGAGGTTGATGCTGCAGCTGTTTACCACAATGCTTCAACCCGCTTCACAGATGGCTTTGAATTTGGATTTGGTGCAGAGATCGGCATTAGTACACAGAAACTCCATGCGCGTGGACCGATGGGTCTGCCTGCTCTTACTTCAACCAAATATAAGATTTACGGAACAGGTCAAATTCGGGGTTAGTGTCCATGCATCCGTTTTTAATTACACCACTTTTAGGAGGATTTTGAGCCATGTGTCAGCAACCTTCCATTCCACTTATGAATCATAATATTGTATTTTATGGCGCAGGCTCTATGGCAGAAGCCATCGTTCGCGGGATGATTAGCCGTAGTATCGTGAAATCCGATAATGTTGTTATGCTTAACCGTAGTAGTAGTGAACGTCTAGCAGAACTAAGAAGCCGATACGGCGTAATAGGTACAAATGATCCTGAACAAAAAACAGATTATCTAAAGAATTCACCAGTAATCGTGTTAGCAATGAAACCAAAAGACGCTGCAGAAACGCTACGAGGACTAGGCCCTCTTCTTTCTCCTGATCAGATCATAGTCTCTGTAATTGCTGGGCTGTCCATTCGAACGATGCAAGGTCTGCTTGGCAAAAAGCAACCCATCGTCCGTACAATGCCGAATACTTCTAGCTCCATTGGTCTTGGCGCCACCGGCATAGCCTTCTCCAAAGAAGTCGATGAGAAAGGCCGACGCCTTGCACTCAACATCTTTGAAGCCGTCGGACTTACAACAGTCATTGATGAAGAACGTATGGAAACCTTGACGGGTATCTCCGGCAGTGGGCCTGCCTATATTTATTATATGATGGAAGCCATGATCGCCGCAGGCATCCGTGGTGGATTGCCGCTTGAACAAAGCACACAGCTAACTGTTCAAACGGTGCTAGGCGCTGCCAGAATGGTACAACAGACGGGTGAGGATCCAGCTACACTTCGTAAGAAGGTGACATCCCCGAATGGCTCTACACAAGCAGCGATAGAAGTGCTCGAGCAAGGAGAGTTCTTTGAAACTGTCATTGCGGCAGTAAACCGATGTGCCGAACGTTCCCGTGAAATGGGCGCTGCGCTTGAGAAAGAGCTGCATTCGTAAAATAAAAAAGATCGCTTCACATACCACATTGGTAAGGAAGCGATCTTTTTTTCAAGTAACGGCCATGATTAGCTCGCTATAACATTTCCATAGTATCTCGAACAATCACTTTAACATTAGCCGGAGCCCCAACAGTCACGTCCAGCGTATTCCTAGAATTATCGAATAACAGATTTCTAGGAGTCTCCCCAAAAATGATGTATAGCGTATTCCCAACATGCTTAGTTTGAAGCAGCTGTTGCTCTTGTGATTCTTGCAGCTTCCCTATATTTGAAGAATAACTTCCAAATACATTCAGCTCGTTTCCACCCGTTTGATCCACTTTAATTCCATATGGCTCAGCTGCTTGGATAATGATGGTACTAACGCCTTCTGGAACGGCTCCCTTCCAATCTGGCAAGACGTAGCTTTCTTCCACAGCTGAAATGGTACGGCGAAATTCCTGTGTTAATCCTAAAGAACTAAATCCCGCAAAAACCAAACAACATACAGCTATAAACCCTACGAACAGAACGCTTAGCACGTCATAATACATTTTTCCTTTTCCACGAAACCATAAAGTGTATATTACTATTTCTAAGCCTAATAATATAAAAATGATCGGCCACCAAGCTAAAGTCGTCTCGAACACTTCCGCACCTCTCCACTGCGAGACCATAATTAGTGCTCCCAGAAATAAAAGGCTCAGTCCCATCGACAACGTTCCTACACACCAGCGTCTTGATTTATCTTCAGTGACTGGAC
This sequence comes from Paenibacillus pseudetheri, assembly GCF_924513355.1. Lineage (NCBI taxonomy): Bacteria > Bacillati > Bacillota > Bacilli > Caryophanales > Paenibacillaceae > Paenibacillus > Paenibacillus pseudetheri. Next base: position 116,488 of record NZ_CAKMAB010000004.1, on the reverse strand, counting down.
GCTCACTTGGAACAATGACTCCCTGCTGTAATTCTGTCGGATTATTCAAGAACGACCACCTGTCCCTTTTCTCCCTTTATTGTTCTTGCTTCCCGCCATTAGCTTCAGACCACCGCCAATCAACAGCACAGATACGATAATGGTCCTGAAATATTCATTGACTCTATACTCCAAACGCCATTCAGGATATCTGATATCAAGCGCGGGAACTGCGACATTAACTACAATGTAATACAGTCCTAGACACATCAGAGCAGCTCCAAGCCATCCTTGATGATTTAAAAATCCTTCTATGACTGGCTTATCCTGCAGGGGTTCACGTCCATGTCGGCTGACAAGCTGTAAGCCATCGAACAAACTGTAAAACCAAATGACTGGGATCAGGAAGAAGAGTAGCGTTAAACGCAGTAGATCCATGACATAAATGCTTCCTAGGAATAGTAACATGAGCTGTAATCCTCTTTTTTGAAGCCCTAGATACATTTGTCCGGCACCCGGAAAAGCAGACAGCAGTGTTGCCAAAACTTTGCTACGGCGCCCCTCCTCTCGGCCAGCCTCCATCTCTTCGAACAAAGTGCGATCTACCAGCTCTTCTCCAGCTTGCTTGCGATGGATTAATTGAACCGCATCAAACATACAATATAACCAAATCACTGGTAATACACCAAATAGGAGAAGGAATGCATCACTTGACGTAATCCCTGCCAGGAATAACATCACGGTCATGAAACCGAAAAAGGAAATGAGGAAAGACAATCCTCGCTGCATCAACCCCATATGAAAATGACCCAATCCTGGAATGAACGATAATAAGATTACATGTACACGCTCATTATCCTCTGTCTTAACGGGCATTGAAGAAAAATCAAACTTCGATCCATCTGGTGTCATTATCGGAGCAGGCATCTGCAGCATTTTAACCACCAGATGCACCATCGAGATCATCCCGATGAGTAGGAATCCCATCACACCCATTATTAAAATTTCCTCAGCTCCTTCAGCCACAGCTATTAAGAATGACATAAACAAGATGCCAAAGCTTAACAGAAGATAAACAATTCCTTGTGGACGTTTTCCGATATAATAATGACCTGCTCCAGGAATCAAATTAAGAAAAAAAGCCTTTAATTTACTATGCTGCTGTTGCATGTTTCATTTCTCCTCTCATCACTTTCTGCTGCCCATTAGCTGATCCAACCATCCGCTAGTTGCCTGTATGACTTGCTCGCTAAATGATAGGGAATTATCTTTTTTAGGGATCATTAGTTCCATTTGACCTGTGTGCAGCTTATCAAACATACCAGATGACATTATCAACAGCGTAAGTGACGCGGCAACCGCATAATGAAAGATTGTCTTTTCATACCAGCGATATCGCCGTCCCCCTTCTTCAACCGTTACTTGTTCCAATGCTGCAGAAGATTCCGTCAGGTTAGCCCAATCTCCCATGACTCTCTCTGTAAAAACAGACGAATTCTCCAATGAAGGCAGATCCTCCTGTAGCTCATCCAACATTTTCATGTATGAAGTAAACGTTTCTTCATCTTCCAGCAGCAAACGTTCCCAATCTTCTCTGATCGCCTCGTCCATGTGACCTTCAATATAAGCTTTTGCTTGTTCCCGTTGGATTAGATCGTCTCCACGCTTCATCATAGCCATTCGTCCTCCTTCCAATGATTTCGAATCCATTGTCTCGCCCTATATAATCTGGACTCTACCGTCTTCAGGGAAATTCCCTGTTCTGCAGCAATCTGATCATATCTTTTATGTTCCAGATAATAAGCCACCATAATTTCACGATGAGTTTCAGGCAGGCTATTGATTTCACCGAGCAGCCGATCCATCCGATCACGGCGTATCACACCTGACAACACATCCTCTTCGTTGGAAGCGGTCTGGCTCAGTACAAGCTCATAGTCAACAGGAAGCTCCCTAACTCGATCACGTTTACGTTTCGCATCAATTGCCTTATTTAAGGCGATCCTTGTAATCCATGACTTTAAGCCTTGATAACGGTAGTCAGGGAGAGATTTGTACATTTGTAAAAAAGCTTCCTGAGCAGCATCTTCAGCCATTTTGACATCGCGTAATACAGAATAAGTAATTTTGTAAATTTGTTGACTGTATGTATTTACAAATTGACGGAATGCATCCTCGTTACCTTGGCAAATCCGCTGGATTAATACCTCTTCTTCAATGACTCTCCCCTCCTTCCCACAGCAATAGACGCGCCCGATTACAACTACCCCTGCATCTTTTTATAAAAATATTAAAAAGAACCGCACTGACTTTAGCGATGGGCTAAAGCAATGCGGTCCTCTCCTGAACGATCTATCTTCCGCCATTGCGGAATTTTTGTGTATAGTTCTTTACATCCTGAGCGTTCTTGACCCGGTTGCGGGCCCATTCCAGCAATATTCGATCAATATAGCGGAAATGAACCTTTCCTGCAAATACAGATTCCTTCAGCGCTAACAGAATCAGCTCCTCTGGATACCGGTCTTGATCCACCCAACTGGATATCGTCTCACACTCCATTGGAGATAGCGGACGTCCGAATTCCTTTTCGAAAATACTGAACAGGTTTCGACTTTCTTCTTCAGCCCCAATTTGAGAAGGAGATGAGGAGGGCTTTCCGCCGAATCCACCCCCTGAAGCAGCCCGCGGTGCCGACGTTGCATAGCCACCTACGTGCTTATCTTGCTCATGCTCTTGTACAACTGTCGCTAGATAAGCACCAAGCTTTCCGTATAACCCTGAGAAATTGTAGCGTTCATAATGGATGTCTCTTAGCTCATCGTTGTCTCCATCGATGCTAATAAAACCTTCCTTCATAAGCTTCTGCAATTCTCCTGCTAGAACGGATATGCTACGGCCTGTTACAACCTGAAGCTCCTCAAGAGAAGGGAAGTCAATCCCTTCCACCTGCCTGAAAGAAAGCAGATGTATCAGCAGCATAGCTTCACTTCCGCTTAAATTCAGCTTTCGGTAATACTTCAGTAATGCGTAAGGTATGACGGCCATTCCGTTCTCCAGACCGAAGGAGACGCCTTCGCCCCAGGTACTCCATCCTTTGCCGTCCATGAACGTCCCCCTTCAAATATAAGAACTTATGGGTAGAGACGGTACAGTGTACGTGGGAATGGAATAGTCTCACGTACATGGTCAAGGCCACAGATCCAAGCTACAGTACGCTCAAGTCCAAGTCCAAAACCAGAGTGAGGTACAGATCCGTAAGTACGCAGATCCATGTACCACTTGTAAGAGTCCATCGAAAGATTATGCTCTTTGTAACGCTCTTCAAGCAGTGCAGGATCATCGATCCGCTGTGAGCCACCAATAATCTCTCCGTAGCCTTCTGGAGCGATCATATCCGCACATAGCACGACTTCCGGACGATTTGGATCTGGTTTCATGTAGAACGCTTTGAAAGAAGCAGGGTAGTGAGTAATGAATACAGGTTTATCGTATGCTTCTGCGATTGCTGTTTCATGAGGTGCACCGAAATCATCACCCCAAGCAATATCTTCAAAGCCTTTATCGTTCAAGAACTTGATCGCGTCATCATAAGTAATGCGTGGGAATGGAGCTTTGATATTCTCCAGCTTGGAAACATCGCGACCCACCGCCTCTAATTCCGCACGGCAATTCTTCAACACGGATTGCACTACGAAGCTAATAAACTCTTCCTGAACCTTCAAGCTTTCTTCGTGATCTGTAAAGGCCATCTCCGGCTCAATCATCCAGAACTCAATTAAGTGGCGACGAGTCTTAGATTTCTCTGCACGGAAGGTTGGTCCAAAGGAATATACACGGCCTAGTGCCATTGCCGCTGCTTCCATATACAACTGTCCGCTTTGTGTTAGATAGGCATCCTCATCGAAGTACTTCGTGTGGAACAAGTTCGTAGTTCCTTCTGCTGACGTTGGCGTCAGAATCGGAGGATCCACCTTTGTAAATCCACTCTCGTTGAAGAACTGTTGGATTGCACGAATAATCTCCGCACGAATTACCAGAACAGCCCGCTGCTTCGAGGCGCGCAGCCAGAGGTGACGGTGATCCATTAAGAAATCTACGCCATGCTCTTTCGGAGTAATCGGATAATTCTCTGTAAGATGCAGGACTTCAATTCCTGTTACAGTCATTTCAAAACCAGATTGACTGCGAGGTTCCTCACGGATAATTCCGGTCACATACAAAGAGCTTTCCTGTGTGAGGCTCTTAGCTGCATCCCATACCTCTTCAGGCACTTCTGATTTCACTACAACTCCCTGAATATAACCTGTACCATCGCGAAGCTGCAGGAACTGAATTTTACCACTGGAGCGCTTGTTGTTTACCCAACAACCGATAACAACACTCTCTCCAACATGTTCATTCACGTTCTTAATTACACTCTTGTTAGCCATGCCTTCAATCTCTCCTCTAATTTAGCCGTTAATTCCTTGCACAATACGGTGTGTATCACGTGCAATGACAAGTTCTTCGTTTGTCGGAACTACTAGCACTTGTACCTTGGAATTTGCCGTAGAGATACGACGTGGATCGCCGGAACGAACTTTGTTAGCCTCAGCATCCAACTCAATACCCAGGAAAGTAAGGTTATTTAGCAGTTTCTCACGAAGTAATGAAGCATTTTCCCCAACACCGGCAGTAAATACGATCGCATCTACACCGTTCATGGCAGCCGTATATGAACCGATATACTTGCGCAAGCGGTATTCATACATTTCAAAAGCTAGCGTGGAATTAGGCTCACCTTTTTCCATACCATCAATAATATCACGCATGTCACTGCTTACGCCCGAAATTGCTAAGAGACCACTATGTTTATTCAACATGGAGTTAACTTCGCCTACGGACAATTCTTCCTTGTTCATCACGTAAGGGACAATTGCTGGGTCAAGATCACCACTGCGAGTACCCATCATCAAACCTTCCAGAGGTGTCATACCCATGGAAGTATCCACGGACACTCCACCTTGAACTGCAGTTACACTACCGCCGTTACCGATATGACAAGTAATGATCTTCAGATCTTCCAGTGGACGCTCCAAGTACTCCGCAGCAGCCTTGCTTACGAAGTCATGTGATGTACCGTGTGCGCCATAACGACGAACTTTATATTTATTGTACAGTACTCTAGGAATAGCGTACATATAAGCTTTTTCAGGCATGGTTTGGTGGAATGCAGTATCGAATACAACAACCTGCGGTACACCCGGCATATTTACTTCAGAAGCCGTAATCCCCATCATTGCTGCTGGGTTATGCAGTGGTGCAAGGTCAAACAATTGACGAATTTTCGTTTTTGCGTCAGCATCCACAAGTGCAGAGGCTTTGAAGAACTCACCACCATGCACTACGCGGTGACCTACAGCATCAATTTTATTAATAGATTCAATTACACCATGCTCTTTGTCTGTAAGACAAGCAAGGACTTTGCGGATCGCAGTATTATGTTCCAGAATTTCGCTTACTTCTGTCACTTCCGCTTTGCCAGTCGGTTTATGATTCAGAATGGAGGAATCCATTCCAATACGTTCAACCAAACCTTTAGCCAAAACCGATTCATCTGTCATGTTATACAGCTGATATTTCAAAGAAGAACTACCTGAGTTAATAACTAAAATATTCATACACGGTCACCATCCTTGTCGTACTTGAAGAAGCCTTCTCCTGATTTCATACCCAGTTGTCCTGCACGAACCATCTTCTTAAGAATTGTAGAAGGACGGTACTTCAGTTCTCCGTATTCACGGAACATATTTTCAAGTGCAGCAAGTACCGAATCCAGGCCAAATCTGTCCGCCATTTCAAGCGGTCCATTTTGAAATTGATAACCAATACGCATAGCATCGTCAATATCCTGTGCGGAGGCAACGCCTTCTTGTAGCACATGCATAGCTTCATTGATAAACAAGCAAATGAGGCGTGATGTTACAAATCCTGGGGATTCATAAATCATTACACCTTTTTTCTCAACAATTTCATCAACGAAGGATTTTGTATCTTCAAAAGTAGCATCTGAAGTTTTCAGACCGCGTACGATTTCTACAAGATCCACTTTAGCTACAGGATATATGAAGTGCATTCCGATCACGCGTTCCGGATACATCGTAGAACTTGCAAGTTCAGTCAAGCTAAGTGTTGATGTATTGCTGGCAAGAATAATGTGGTTCGGGCATACTTGATCCAATTGATTCAAAATCTTTTTCTTTTCATCCAAATCCTCAACAATGGTTTCGATAACCATATCACAAGAGCTGAGCTCCGCGAAATGTGTCACTTTTTGAATACGGCTAAGAATCAGCTTCTTCTCTGCTTGAGTAATCGCCCATTTCTCCAGTTGCTTATCTAGACTTGTCTCGATCATTTCGTAAGAGTAGTCCAGTTTCTCCGCGGTTTTCTCCACTAGTAATACATCCAGGCCTTTGGCTGCTAACATTTCAGCAATACCTTGTCCCATTGTGCCACCGCCGATGACACCTATTTTTTTGAAATTCATAAAAAAGTCTCCATCCTTTCAGGTATCTATACTTTTGTATTGTACCTTGTCTGTCGCAAAAATTTATAAAGCCCGACATATAATGATATCTTAGCATGCCTGAAAAGTAAAAAAAAATAACCAGCATAAATATTTATGCTGGTAAAAGGACGCTGTCACGAAATTGACATCGAAATTGCTCTCCAGAGAGTACTTCTTCCTTCATTAAAATGTCAAGAGAGTAATCAAATACATTTCGTTGCTTTTCAAGGTGCTCACGAGTGCGCGTCATCAACTCATCCAATATCTTACTATTTTCCTTCATAAGCTCTTCAGTGGTAACCATTTCCAGATTGGCGATACCCAGCGAAGTTAAACCTGACTTCATCATCGTTTCCACAATATTCAGCGCCTGATCGAAATCACCGCGTGAACCTGTGCTTCGTCCACCATAATACATTTCTTCAGCCGCTGCTCCACCAAGTGCAATCATAATCTGATCTTCCAAATAATCTTTGGTGTACAAATACTGCTCTTGCTGAGGATTATGTCGCACATAACCAAGGGCTTGCCCCCGTGGAGTCAGCGTAACCTGACTAACGCTTCCGGGACGAAGGAGCTCTGCCATGATGGCATGTCCCAATTCATGAATGGCGACTCTCTTTTTCTCTTCGTGATTTGTTTCTCTATCCGTTTTTTCACCCATCATTACTTTGTCAATCGCCATCGACAGATGCCGCTGCTCAACTTTCGTCAAGTCCTCACGCATCATATAAATCGCGGCCTCATTCATGACACTTTCAAGCTGAGCACCGGAAAAACCATAGGCTTCTTCAGCAATTTTGTCGAGACTCACATCTGGATGAAGAGGTTTATTCTTCGCATGCAATTCGAGAATCGATTTGCGGCCTTTTTTGTCAGGCATGTCCACTTGAATATGACGGTCGAAGCGTCCAGGACGCAGCAATGCCGAATCAAGCATTTCTTTCCGGTTTGTTGCAGCTACCAGTAGAATACGCGGAGTTTCGTTATTATAAATACCATCCATCTCAGTCAACAGCTGATTCAAGGTCTGATCATATTCACGCTGCTGGCCGCCTTCACGTTTACCGCCAATTACGTCAATTTCATCAATAAAAATAATGGCACTTTGTTTGTTTTCCTTAACAGCACGGTTACGAGCATCCTTGAACAAATCGCGGATCCGACCGGCCCCGACACCAACATACATTTCTACAAATTCACTGCCTGATGCAGCCACGAATACAGAGTTTGTATAATGCGCAGCCGCTCTGGCCATAAGGGTCTTACCTGTTCCTGGAGGGCCAGTGAGTAGAATCCCTTTCAAAGGACGAATCCCAAATTTACTGATCTCCTCATGACGGATCAAAAAATCGAGCGCCTCACGAAGCTCTTGCTTCGCATTGTCTTGCCCACCTATTTCTTCAAAAGTGAGCTTTGAAGGTCCTTCCTTCTTGCGTTTCTTTCCAGCACCAGCGTTCACCGTAAGCCCGCCACGCAAATGAGCAATGATAAGTAGTGCAGTAAGCATCCCAGCTGCTATAACAATCGGGAATATATTAATACCTAAAAAAGCCATGAAAATAAACAGTACAGGAATAAATCCGAGTAAAATTTCTTTAAGGTACTTAGGCATTATTCCATACCCCCAAAGTCGCAGGTTTTCGCGGCAAAATAATAAATTTGCTTTCTTTTCCATTACTCAAGCTTACGTATACATTGTTGTCGTCGATATCAGTAGATGCTATTACATCTTTATATTGCGTATTTTGCTGTTTCAATCTATCAAGTTCTGTAGGTATAATTGTATATTTACGGCTCTCCATGGCCTCAGCAACAGAGAACATCGCTTTATCCCAGTAATCATCCAATAGTTCACTTGAATTTTGCTCCACATCGAGTTTAAGTTTACGTCCTTCAATCACTGATTTTCCTTCTTTGGATACATATGATACTAGATCACGTAAATTCGTGCCCGGCTGCAAATCAAGTTTCAAAGTGACCTCATCGCGGTTAATACTAATATGTGAAGTATTTACTCCCTCAAATCCAGTTACAATCTTTTGGAGCGGTTCCTGCAAAGCAAACTGACGATATAAAAAGAATCCTCCGAATAATAGCATAGCCGACAGTAGAGACGTTATCAGTACAGGTACAAGACGTAATTTCAAGAAACGTCCTCCTCTCAAAGATGAAAAAATGTAAACAGAATGATCCAAAGTCATAGCTGCTAAGAGCTCATCAGAGCCTAACGTTCTACTTACACTGTTCTAATTACAAACAGTAGTATATCATAGGTGTATATACTATATTGAAAAAAAGTGTGAAGATATTTAAAATTTTATTTTTTAATTCTTTCCATTTTATTAAATTTATTGATTTATTTCGACAAAAAAAGGGCTGTTACTCTTAATTAACAGACCTTTTTTTCATATGAATCTTTAAATACCTATATAAAAAAACCACGCTTATAGTATATCACATTTCGTATACTTTTAGTATATCAAACAAATATCCGTTTGAACAAAAACAAGCGAACCATAAATGATCCGCTTGTTTCTCCTATAATGCTTTTGTTTAATTTAGCGGCTAGGTAAACTGTAACCTTCACCCATTCGAGCCCCATCTGAGAACCGATAAAATTGATAATAATATCGACCGCTTTGTTTATAAAAAAGCTGCCAAGCATACTCCCCGTTATACACTCCTGGCAACAACCGCTCAATGCTGATGTCCGGAAGATCGGCTTTTATAAGGCTACGCATTTTCGCTTCAGAGGTCCCTTTACTTAGTTCTTCAGCATATACTGCGTCGGTTCCTTCAACAAACTTCCCGTCTACAGTAAAACGCACCCAAACCATCAACTCGGTCCCGGCTTCATTCTTCCCTGTTAAGACCCAGTACACCGCATTTTCATCCCACACGGATTTCTGCGCTTTGGTTACCTCTGTCAGACCAGCACTGGTTTTGGCGACATCCTTAGCGATATCTCGCTCGTTCCATTGATCTTTCATAATATAAGCATAGAACTGGATAAGTCCGAACAGAAGGAGCAGAATCAGAACTGACCCCAGGAGGATCCATTTTTTCCTTTTCTTCAAGGTGCAGCTCCCTTTCTAGTAATATATCTTTTTTGATTATATAACACACCTGTGTGTTTATCCAAAGTTTCATATCCAATTCAATGATCTAATGATCAGAAACACAAAAGGCTGTAACTTTGCAATCGCAGAAAGTCACAGCCTTTCAGTTATTCGTTTTGATCTTAGACTACCGTTTAAGCAGTCCATCAAAGGATTCTTGCGCCTTACGACGGATTGCTTCCTCATCTAACGTTACACATTGTCCATGTTTTACAACCTGTTTACCGTTCACCCATACATGCTCAACATCCTTGGCACTGGCAGAGTATACAGCATGAGACAACAGATCTGTGTGTGGTAGCAAATGCGGCTGGTCTATATCAATCGCGATAAAGTCCGCTTTCATGCCTGCAGCGAGTCTACCCACATCATTTAAAAAGATAGACTTTGCTCCATACTCCGTAGCTATACGCAGCGCTTCCGGAGCTGGAACAGCCGTCGGATCACCACTTACACCTTTATGGATGAGGGCTGCAAGACGCATCTCTTCAAACATATCCAGATTATTATTGCTTGCCGCACCATCTGTACCCAATGACACCTTCACACCAGCCTTTAGAAGATCCGTAACCCGAGCCACTCCACTAGCCAGTTTCAGATTACTTCCTGGGTTATGAGACACACCTACATCATGACGAGCCAGAATCTCGATCTCTTCATCATTCAAATGAACGCCATGAGCAACAATAGACGGACGTGTGAACATTCCAAGCTTCTCTAAATGCGCTACAGGCCGCAGTCCGTAATCCACCACATTCTGCTCCACTTCGCGTTTCGTCTCGGACATATGGGTATGCATTGGTAAATCCAAATCATGTGCCGCCTGTACAAACTTAACGAAGAAGTCCGGTGGGCAAGTATATGGGGCATGAGGCGAGATCATCGTCGTAATTCTGCCGTCAGCCTTACCATGCCAGTTGCGCGCAAAAGAAATCGCTTCCGCAAGCTTGTGATTCTGTACTTCCTCTGGACATAAGCCAATTACGCCTCTCATCAGTACGGAACGAATACCTGATAATTCGACTACCTCAGCTACTCGATCCATATGATCATACATATCCAGGAAGGTTGTAGTGCCACCTTTCAGCATTTCTAGTACTGATAAGGAGGTTCCCCAGTATACATCTTCTCCGGTGAATTTCTCTTCCATCGGCCACATCTTCTCTTGAAGCCACACCTGAAGTGCTAAATCATCTCCATAACCACGAAGCAATGACATTGCAGCATGGCCATGTGTATTTACCAGACCTGGCATAAACAGCAGACGACTGCCATCAACAATTTGCACACCATCTTCCATTAAAGGCTCTTCTTTTCCTATGTAAGTGATCAAATCATCTTCAATAGTCATATATCCACTCAGAACCGGCTCATCCGTTCCCGGAATAAGAAATCGCCCGCCCTTAATAATCGTTTTACTGCTCTTCATTTCCGCTTTCTTCCTTTCCGTCTTTCAAATAATAAGCAAGGCTTTGCAAATCCGTTGTAAAATCGGCAGCATGAACCCGGATATTCGGTGGTGTTTTTAGAATCATTGGTGCAAAATTCAAAATCGCCTCAATGCCAGACTCAATGAGAATATCAGCTACATTCTGCGCTTCTGAATCAGGCACTGTAATAATCCCAATTCGAATCCCTTGTTCACGAACCGTCTGACCAAGCTCCTCCATCGGTTGAACGGTAAGAGAGTTGATTTTCCGTCCTACCTTAGGTGCATAGGAGTCAAATATAGCGGTAATCTTCATAGTATCTTTCAAATAAGCATTGTAATTAGATAATGCATGTCCAAGGTTACCAGCACCTACTAGAGCCACATTCAATTGTTGATCCAGCTTCAGAATATGGCGGATTTTTTCAATAAGATAAGTTACGTCATACCCGATACCTTTTCGGCCAAAGTCTCCAAAATAAGCTAAATCTTTACGGATTTGAGCGGGATTTAAATCAAGTTTTTGTCCTAGTTCTTGTGAGGAAACGGTTAATATTTCACGTTTCTGGAGATCATTCAAGAAACGCAAGTACACAGGAAGTCTGCGAACAACGGCTTCTGATATTTTATCCGATTTCATAATTTACCTCCTAATTTAAGTAATATTCTGTTCAAATCCTATCAAAATTTCTGCACCTCGTCTCAATGAAGAGCGGTATTCTTATACCGCCCTTCATTGTAGAGTGATTAATAAGATCGATGACGTTCTTTTCAAGAAACGCCTCCGTCTTCCAACCACTCCGCTATACGAGGAACCATTTGATCCGTAAGCATATGCTCCATTTTCGGGCCAGGCAACGAATAGAGGAAATACTTCCCATAGTGAGATTCAATCACCCTTGTGTCATACACAATAACAATACCCCGATCTTGCGCTGTCCGTACCAGCCTTCCAAATCCTTGCTTAAAGCGAATAACCGCCTGAGGAACAGACAACTTCATGAACGGATTCTTTTTCTGGGCTTGTAATAACTCAGACTTTGCTTCCGCTAGGGGGTGGTTTGGCGGTTGAAATGGAAGCCTCACGATCGCCAAGCATGTTAATGCTTCACCTGGAATATCTACACCCTCCCAAAAGCTGCTTGTTCCTAACAGTACAGAGGCTGCACTATCCTGAAAACGGCGGATCAGCTTGCTACGGCTGCCCCCCTCCACGCCTTGACCTAGCACCGCGATCTCTTGTGAAGCCAGAGCCTCTTTCAGAGGATCGTAAACCTGACGTAGCATCTTGTAAGAAGTAAACAGGACAAGCATCCGCCCACGTGTTGTAATCGCTGCTTCTGCAAGTGACTGTACGAGTGTATCGACAAATCGGGCATCGCCCACACTACCCTTCACACTAGGGAAATCCCGGGGAATAACTAACAGCGCCTGCTCCCGATACTTAAAGGGAGAAGGCAGGAGTGATGTCATCAGACGCCCCTCTTCCGCAGCTTCATTAAGTCCGAGATTATCAATCATAAACTGGAAAGATTTGTCGACAGAGAGTGTCGCCGAAGTTAGCACGATACTTTTCTTCTTGTCGAAAAACAGCTCCTTAAGCTGAGTACTAACATCAACAGGAACGGCATACAGCTGTAGCGATTTACTACGATAATTCCCATTCGCCTCCAGCCAATATACTACATTCTCATCGTTTAATCCCATAAAAAACCGCACTTGCTCACGTATAGAAGCTAAATCCTTAAATAAGCCGCTAATATCGGTAACTAGACTATCTGAGGAAGATTGACCTTCTTGATCTCGCATCTCATTAAGCATTTTATCACCTTTACGGATAATTTCGCTTAATGTCAGATTCATAGTATTCTCTAGAGCAACCAATTCATCCCAATCTTTCGGTTTACGGGTAGGAAGTAGCCGCATGACTAACTGTCCAGCTTCTCCCGCCGCTGCATCGCTACGTTCCGGCAAGAGGCTGAATAGTTTATCACTAAGCAGATCCCAGGTTTCTTTTACGGTAAGCAGGTCCGGATAGATTCTATCGATCACTCCGCTCCATTCAGAAGCTTCCTCACTGCCTGATGACTGAAGCATTTGACGCAGCGTAGGAAGTTGGCCATTTCGACTATCCTTATAAAGACGCGATAGTGTATGCGCCACCGTGAAATGCTTCATATGCATGCCTAAATGCTTGCCAGCCACGTCCTCCAGATGGTGGGCCTCATCTATTACAAGATGTTCATAAGCCGGAAGTAGCTGGTGCCCAGCCTTAACATCTGCGAAAAGCTTAGAGTGGTTCGTAATGACCACGTCTGCAATACCAGCTTCATGCTTAGCCCGGTGATAATAACACTTACGGAACCAAGGACAGGAGCGACCCAGACAAGAATCGGTATCGCTTGCCACCGTCTCCCAGAAATCTCCGCCACGTCCACTTAGATTGAGCTCTTCGTCATCTCCTGATTCACTTTGTGTCAGCCAAACGATCATCTGAGCCGCAGTAAGCGCATCTTCCCTCGGACTTATAAAGTCTTTTTTATTAATTTTATGTTCGAACTTACGAAGACACAAATAATGCCCTCTGCCCTTAAAAATTGCAGCTTTAAATGGAAAAGGAACTACCTGTGTTAACAAAGGAATATCACGCTCACGCAATTGATCCTGCAGATTAATAGTATGAGTGCTGACCATGACTTTTTCACTTGTTCGTACGCTTTGGTATATGGCAGGCAATAAATAACCAAGGGATTTGCCGGTTCCTGTCCCTGCTTCGATCAATAAATGCTTATCTTCGGCAAGTGCCGTCATCACCTCATTGATCATAATATCCTGAGCTTCTCGGCTTTCATACTGTGGCAAAGTTTCTTTAAGTCGTTTCGTTACTTCATCCATATAATCTGTAAAAGATAAATTGTGTAGTGGATTCTCAGCATGCTCGTCTCGAGGTGGAGCTAATTCGTTCCAGTCTCCTACAGCAAGTGCTAATTGACGATAGAAAGTCAGATCACCTTCGGGCTGAAGCGTCTCCGCTTCCCGTTCACGCAGCAGACCATCAAAATACCAACCAAGATCACTATCCTCTTCCGTAAACAGCTCACAGAGTCTCTGGATCGTCAGCAGAGGCAAATCGTAGAGCTCCTCCAAACATTTCAGCAATACAAGAGCTGTTGCGAGTGCATCACTGTCTGCCTGATGCGGACGATCATGCGTCACTCCAAAATGTGCACTAACTGATCCTAGTTGATAGGATGTGAGGGAAGGAAAGCAGATTTTCAGAAAATCAATCGTATCTAAAATCCGCCCTTGAAATGGTAAATACCCACATCGGTCTAAAGCATTTTGCAAAAAATGGAAGTCGAATGCGACATTATGCCCTACAAGCACAACATCATCCAAGAGTGGGACAAGCTCCATCATCATCTCATCCAGCTCAGGTGCATCCTTTACATCATCGTCGGTAATCCCCGTTAGACCAGTTATAAAAGGAGGTATCGGCGTTCCGGGCTTGACGTAGGAACCATATACCCGGGAGATGGACCGGTCTTCTTCTATAATTGCAAGGCCAACCTGGATAATTTCACCCACGGATTGGGTTCCCGTTGTTTCAAAATCAAGCACGGCAAATTTCATTATAATTCTATTCCCTTTCAATTGAGACTCTTAATCAGCATAACAGAAGTTGCGAAAAAAGGCGATGCACACCACTGGTTCAGGGGATGCATCGCTTGAATGAAAATGCGGAATAATAAACCGTAAACGTAATAATTTACAATAATGAAACAAGCTGATTTCCGAAATGAAGCTTACCTCCTCGGCGGCGGCAAACCTCCAAATTAACGGTTGGTTCAGGAAGTGCCGGGTCAAGCTGCAAAGAAAGGCCAAACAGCTCCCGCGCTTCATTGAAACGTTCTTGAGAGGCCCTGATGCAACCTAAAGCGTTATAAACCATTGCCTTCAGCTTGGTTTCCCGTACCAAACCGAGCATATGGTTCAGATGACTCCAAGCAGCTTCCCCCTCCCCCTCCTGCAGGTAAGAGATGGCTAAATATAATCGAGCAGCCAGGCTATCCGGATATTGCACAATAACTTCCTTAAACTGTTCAATACATTTTCCAAACATCAGCAGCTTATAATACCCCTGACCTCTAACAAAAGTATCCATGCACAGCTCGGGTGCTTCCTGCTCTGGCACTTCCTCTTCAACCACAGTCGTAAAATCTACACTTTCACGAAAGTGACTTAGCTTCTCAGCAAAGGCCAGCCATTCATCCATCACTTTATCACTAAGTCGGTGCAGCATATTATAATTGCATAAAAGCTCATTCCGGCGGGCACCCTCCGCTGTAGGGTAATCTGTTACGATCTCCTGAAGCACCTTGTTCATTTCAGCAAACAAATGTTGAAACATGGGCTATCCCCCCTTACTGAAGATGAAATCAGTTCAGCTTGCCTGACTTCATTTTCTGCGAGAACGGGGTCTTTCATCCCTGCCATTCATTACATGGCGTAAGTCCATAATTTAAGCGATTGTAGCATGCAATTCATGATCAGCCAGCTTCACAGGTCTGTTGTTCTCATCCACGAATACCACCGTTGGCTTATGCGACTCCAGTTCTTCCGAAGACAGCATCGCATACGAAATAATAATTACTGTATCTCCCGGTTGAACAAGACGTGCAGCTGCACCATTTAGGCAGATCACACCACTGCCGCGAGGCCCTGGAATAACATAGGTTTCTAACCGTGAACCATTATTGTTATCCACGATCTGCACTTTTTCATTCTCAAGAATATCTGCCGCTTCCATTAAGTTCTCATCAATGGTAATACTTCCCACATAATTCAAATTCGCTTCTGTCACCGTCGCCCGGTGAATTTTGGATTTCATCATATGTCTAAACAAGAGCGGCAACCTCCTTTGGAATAAATACATTATTGTCAATTAAGCGCGTTCTGCCAAACTTCACGGCAAGCGCTATAATAATTTCCCCATTTACATCCGTTAATAAAACTTCGTTCTCTAAGCCTTCCAGATTAGGGAATGTCAGTATTTCCGCATAATCAATGACCGCCAAAGGTGAGCTGGATACAACCGATGTCAACAATTCCCGCACTTCAGCAACGGTTGTAACTTTTCCTTCTTCAATGGCCTGACGTGCTTCACGTAAGGAACGAGATAACACCAATGCTTGAGAACGTTCCTCCGGAGATAAGAATACGTTACGCGAGCTTAGTGCAAGTCCATCTCCTTCACGAACGATAGGGCAAGGCACAATTTCAACATTCATATTCAAATCGGATACCATTCGGCGGAGTACAGCTACTTGCTGAGCATCCTTTAACCCGAAGAAAGCATAATCTGGCTGCACGATATTGAATAGTTTATTAACAACTGTTGTTACGCCATTAAAATGCCCTGGACGCGAAGCCCCACAAAGTCGAGTGGTAAGCTCTGATACCGAGACAGTAGTCCGGGTAGGTTGTGGATACATTTCTTCCACACTGGGGATAAATACAATATCGACACCTTCGCGTTCCGCAAGCTCCAAATCACGCTCTTCATCGCGCGGATAGGAATCAAAATCCTCATTCGGTCCGAACTGCAGCGGGTTCACAAATATGCTCATGACGACCGTGTTGCTCATTTCTCCTGCCCGCCGAAGCAGACTGGCATGTCCTTCATGCAGGTATCCCATTGTTGGAACAAACCCAATCGGGGTATGCCCACCTTGTCTCATATATTCCAAGGCCTCGCGCAGTTGCTTAACGCTTCTGACGACTCTCATTTTATTCCCCATCCTTTCCGGCGCCGCCGTATAAAGATTCCAGAACGGTTTCATCCGCCTTAAAAACATGGCCTTCATCTGGGAACGAACGGTCCTTCACTTCTTGTACATATTGGCTGATACCCTCACGAATTACATTACCCACATCCGCGTAGGTTTTGACAAAACGTTTCTCACGGTAGGGTGAGGCATAACGTAGCAAATCATGGAAAACCAATACCTGACCGTCGCAATAACGGCCTGCACCAATTCCAATGGTCGGAATGCTCAGTGCCTCAGAAATCGCTTGTGCTACTTCTTCTGTCACCAGCTCCAGTACCACTGCAAAAGCACCTGCCGCTTCAAGGGCTTTAGCTTCATTCATCAGACGTTTTGCATCTTTGGCGTCCTTACCTTGAATGCGGTAGCCACCAATCATATTTACCGATTGTGGTGTAAGTCCAATATGCCCCAGCACAGGAACTCCCGCAGCTACAACCGCAGTAACAGTCTCACAAATTTCGAGACCGCCTTCCATTTTGACGGCATGAGCCCGCCCTTCCTGCATCAGTCTGCGCACACCCCGCAAGGTTTCATCTATACTTCCGTGGTAGGTCATAAATGGCATATCTGCCACAATGAATGTTTTTTGTGCGCCCCGAGTTACTGAACGAGTGTGGTAGACCATATCGTCAATCGTAACAGGTAAAGTTGTATCATATCCAAGTACCACATTTCCCAGGGAGTCACCCACCAGAATAAGATCGATACCGGCTTCTTCAGCAAGTAGAGCCGATGGGTAATCATAAGCAGTCAGCATGCTTAACCGCTCACCATCTGCTTTCATTTTTTTCATTTTCACAATATTAAGCGCTTGATTGTTTGCCATTTCTCTCTTCGTCCTCCTTTTTGAAATTACATCCCCGTAAAAATCGCAACAAAAAAACCTTTTAGCAACGATTTGCTAAAAAGGTCCGAAGGGCAAAAAAGAGTCACTCGCGATCGTCCCTTCTGTCTCGGTCCTTACGGCTCAGAGCAGAATCCAACGTAACCGTCTAACGCAGTTATGAAGGTGATTCCAATAATAAAACCATTATAAGTTCATAAGATCAAGAGTACAGTTCGCAAAACGATACCGCCTCTGCCCCATAGTATAACAAAAAGGACTCGGAAATACACGAAAAAAATATGACAAGGGATGATACCCTGTCATATAAAAAAAGATTTATAAAAGCTCGATTTCACCTGAGCATACGCTTGAAATCTCTCCTGCGCTGTTTTTAAGGATTAGTCCACCTAACTCATCCAGACCTACCACAATGCTTTCAGAGCGTCCCTGAGGGCTATTCAGAGCGATTTGGCGACCCAAAGTAACTGACATCGACTCCCACAGCTCTTTGATAGGTTTAAAACCTTGTTCCATGTATAGATTGTAATGCAGCTCTAACTCATTCAATACAGCTCTTACCAGCTCCGAACGGTCAATAGGGACACCGCCCCGCTGAATCCGAAGAGAAGTCGCTACTTCCTTCAGGTGATCAGGATAATCGTCTTCAGTCAAGTTCGCAGAAATTCCAATCCCGGCGATGCAATAATGAAGCTCTCCTTCTCTTAGCGAAGACTCGAGCAAAATTCCACATATCTTTCGACCGCCTGCAAGCAAATCATTTGGCCATTTAATCCCGGCGTCTACTCCAGTTACACGGCGAATTGCCTTACAGACAGCAACCCCAGCAAGCAGTGTTAACTGAGGAGTCTGTAACAAAGGTAAATTCGGACGCAATACAATACTCATCCAAATGCCTTTGCCACGAGGAGAAAACCATTTCCTACCCATTCGCCCTCTAGCACCGGTCTGTTCTTCAGCGATTACGGTTGTTCCTTCTGGCGCACCGTTTTCCGCCAATCGTTTGGCTTCCTCCTGAGTAGATACGACAGACTCTAGGAGCTGAACTCTGTCTAGCCAATTCGAATCAGAAGCTTCCTGCTTCAATCCGGTTAGCGACAGCGCTTTTTCATAGCTCATGTCCATCCATCCTTTTTGCTTCAAGCAGCAATTCTTGTTTATTGTTAAGAAGATCTCCCGAAGCAGTCGCCTGCAGAAGTGCACTCAGCATATTGCCAAGCCAAGGTCCTGGACGTTTCTCAAGCGCTTCCGCCAACTCATTGCCTGTAACAGCAAGCTCCGAGAGACTCTTCAATGGCATTTGTGCGATCCAGTCTCTTGCAGGCACCGCTGGGATTCTGTCAGCAGCGGGAAGGGCATCTGCTGGCAGGATCGCCAGCAGCGAGAGCCACCCTTCGGCGGCTTCCACGCCGAAGGTAAGCACGGCGGCGATCCAGCGCCGCCGCAGTAAATCCGTGCCGCCCGGTTCCCCCGGTGGCACTGCCTCCAGGGCAGCGGTCCAAGCTTCGCGGACCCGCAGCACCTGGACGACGCTGGTACGCGTCGTCCCAGAGAACGTCCATGCCCGCAGCAGCTCATCGGCCTCCTGGGCCGACTGCTTCAGGGCATGGAGGAGAAGCGCCCACCGCAGATGGGCGCTCTCCAGTTCCCCTATCCCGGCCGTTAAGGCGGCAGCAGCCGCCAGATCGGTTCCGTTCCAGGGGAACGGGGCTTTGCCGCGCGCTAGCAGCTCGCAGCGCGCTAGCATAGCAAGGCCGCGCCGAGGATGCGGCCCCTCTACGATACGGTCCAGCTCCGCGCGGACACGCTCCACAGCAATATGCGCCAGCTTATCTCGCTGGCGCAGTAGCCCCCTCCACGTATTCTTCGCGATGGAGAAATCTAACACCGATGCGAAACGAACGCAGCGAAGCATGCGAAGCGCATCCTCATCGAACCGTTCCTCTGCATCACCCACACAGCGGATCATACGGAGAGCTAGATCCTTCTCACCTCCGAAAGGATCAATCAAATCTCCACCCAGCCCACAGCATATCGCGTTAATCGTAAAATCACGACGGCGAAGATCTTCCTTCACATCGCTAACAAATTCAACATGGTCCGGACGGCGATGATCGACATAGCCGCTTTCAGTCCGGTATGTCGTCACCTCAAATCCATGCCCATCCTGAAGCACGGTGACCGTCCCATGTGCTAGCCCTGTCGGAATACTGCGTGCGAAGATGGCTATCACTTCCTCAGGCACTGCTGAAGTTGTAATATCCATATCATGCACTGGCCTACCCAATAGCTCATCGCGAATGCAACCTCCGACCCAAAAAGCCTCATGGCCGTTTTGAGTTAGCTCAGAAATTACATCTTCCGCCGCAAGAGCCATAGCTGATGGCGCCATTTTCCATTTCATTACGAACTCCTTACCCCCTGACTGTATCCAGTCTAGGTACCTTGCGCCCGAGCACACGGTAATATATATCCTCATACTGACTTGTAATCGAATCCTTACAGAAATCTTTGCAGGCCGTTTCCAGACAAGCTTGTCTGAACTGCTCCACCATACGATCATCCGATAGGAGTTTGATTGCATATTTCGCCATAGTTTCTGTATCACCAATTGGAGCAATGAATCCTGTCTTGCCATGTTCTATGAGCTCCGGAATGCCTCCGGTTTGGGAACCTATAGTCGGAACGCCACAGGCCATCGCTTCCAGGGCGACCAGACCAAAGCTTTCCTTCTCAGAAGGTAACAGAAGAAGATCAGCCAACGATATAACTTGAGCAATCTCATCCTGTCTTCCTAAGAAGCGGACTTTATCATCCAGACCCATTTCACTGATCTTAGCTTGAATCTTAGGAAGATCTGGCCCTTCACCAACAAGAAGCAGGCGTGAAGGGTTTTCACGATTCACTTTAGCAAAGATATCGACAACATCGCTTACCCTTTTAACTGGGCGGAAGTTACTGATGTGCATCAAGATCTTCTCCTCAGGAGAAGCAAAATCTTCTCGCAGATTCGATACATCCCGAGGATAATAGACACGATGATCAACGAAATTATAAGTAAGGTCGATCTCGCGCGTGATATCCAGCACCTCTCGTGTTTCTCTAATGAGATCCTTCGATACGGCTGTTACGGCATCACTTTCATTAATTCCAAGACGGATTAGATCTTTTAGCGATTCATCCTGTCCAAGTACCGTAATATCAGTGCCATGCAAAGTCGTTACAACTTTTATATCATTACCAAGCATCTGCTTAGCAAGGAAAGCACAAACAGCATGCGGAACGGCGTAATGAACATGAAACAGATCTAAATTCTGCATTTTGGCAACCTGAGCCATCTTCGTAGCAAGTGCTAAATCATAAGGAGGATATTTAAATACATAATAATCATTAACCTCTACCTCATGGTAAAATATATTTTTCTGGAATTTTCCTAACCGAAACGGAATGCTGTGTGTAATAAAATGAACTTCATGTCCCTTCTCGGCCAAGAGTTTTCCTAATTCAGTCGCTACTACGCCTGAGCCGCCAAGAGACGGATAACAAGTGATGCCTATTTTCAAACGATCCATATTCCGTCCCCTTCTATACCTTATATAGTCTGATCCCCTGCAGTGAACAGATCTACTGCATAAGGAACTTTTGTTGCAAACCCTTCCGCATAGGGAATGAGTCTCCGCTGTCCAAGCAACATGTCTCTGGAACGAACACGTTCAATGTAACCTTCTGTTAGCGGTGTGGATACAGCATCGGCACCGAGCGGCATGGTGAACTGGGAACGATAGCAGGACAACGCCTGCTCCTTCATCCCATATTGTTTAGTTACATCTACAATAAGATCTGTACGTCCTAGATCATTTATAAAATAAAAAAACAGCTGTGGAGCCGGAACTGCCGGCTTGTCCGGCATATATTTTCGTAGTTTAGCATTAAAAACAGCCTCTTCTACCAGCTTACTGCACGCAATATGATCCGGATGACGATCTTCCCAATAAGGAGCAAAAACAATCGCAGGAGCAAACCGGCGAATTTCTGCTGTCACAGCGGCCACATGCTCTTCTGTTATAAACAGCCCTCTGTCAGATAAACCCAAATTCGTCCGCACTGACACGCCAAGCAGATCAGCAGCTTGCTGTGCCTCTTCCTTGCGTAGCTCTACAGTACCGTTCGAGGACATTTCCGCAGCTGTTAAATCGCACAGACCTACTTTTAGTCCTGCAGCGGTATGCTTCGCAATCGTACCTGCCATTCCGATCTCCGCATCATCCGCATGAGCCCCAAATACAAGAATGTCCAGCTTCATTCATCAACACCTGGTTTGTATTTATGGACGAGTTCACGCCAAGCAAAGTCACCACGATCAATCGCCTTCACAAGCACCTCAGCTGTTGCGATATTCGTTGCTACAGGGATACCATATACGTCACATAGACGAAGTAAAGCTGTAATATCTGGTTCATGTGGCTGTGCCATTAATGGGTCGCGCAAGAAAATAATAAGATCCAATTCATCCTGGGCTACCATTGCCCCAATTTGCTGATCTCCACCCAATGGTCCTGACATATAGCGATGAATCTTCAAGCTAGTCACATCCATGATCCGTTGGCCTGTAGTCCCCGTAGAAAACAATTCATGACCTACAAATACATGCTCATAAGCTAATACAAAATTTACGATTTCATCTTTTTTACGATCATGTGCAATAAATGCGATCTTTAACATGGTGTTCTCCCCTGTCTATTCTATAAAGTGCTCAAATCCATAGATCAAGCCAGTATATCCCATAACCTTTTGAATACCCATCTTAACGCCTGGCATATAGCCTGCTCGCTCATAAGAATCATGCCGGATTTTTAAGGATTGTCCGAACCCACCAAAAATCACTTCTTCTTGGGCAAACACACCAGGAAGACGGACACTATGTATCCGGAATCCGTTATAATAACCCCCACGGGAACCCTCAATCGTTTCTTCTTCTTTAGGGTTTCCTTGACGAAGCTCTTCCCGTACTTCTGAAATCATCTCTGCTGTTTTGACTGCAGTTCCGGATGGAGCATCCAGTTTTTGGTCACCATGATACTCGATAATCTCCAGATGTGGAAAGTATTTTGAAGCTTGAGCTGCAAATCTCATCAACAGAATAGCCCCTATGGAGAAGTTCGGAGCAATAAGTCCACCTATCCCCTGGTCTTGACACTGCTTGTCCAGTTCCAAAATTTGCTCCGGTGTGAATCCGGTTGTACCGATAACCGGACGCACTCCATATTTAATGGCTAGCACTGTATTCATATACGCTGATTGCGGTGTAGTGAAATCGACCACAACATCTCCGTTGCTTCCCGCGAGGGCAGCCCCAAGATCTGAAGTTACAATAACTCCTGAGTCTTCGAGACCTACTAGACGGCCTGCATCTATATCCATCGTTGAACGATCTACCGCAGCCGCTAGCTCCAACTCTTCGTCCTGCAGCACAAGTTTAACTACCTCTTTACCCATTCTCCCGCCTGCTCCGGATACGATAACTCTGATCTTGTTGCTCATATCTTTTCATCCTCGCTTTCACTAGTTATATAGTTACTGCATATACGATTGTATGGATTTCTGAAGGTCTGCCATCAATTCTCGCAAACCAGAATCATCCGGATGTAAAGAAATCACTTCTTTCAAGGCGGCCATAGCCTGCATATGTTCATTCACCCGACTATGTGCGATGGCAAGCCATACATAAGCATCCCCATATAATGGATCAAGGGTGATGGCCTCTTTAAGTAGCGTAATCGGATGATACGGGTTACGAGTTTTGTTATCTTCATCTTCTATCAACCGCTTAGCTTCCTGTACATGCATCATAGCTTGAAGATGCTGTAGATGTAGACTATACTCAGGTTTGCTGCCATCTAACTTCATAGCCGCCTGAGCATGAACTAAAGCTTTATCTAGCATACCACTGCGGGCATACGTTATGGAACAACGATATCTGACTTCAGCATCAGCCGGACTTGCTGCAATCGCGGCTTCAAAGCAAACAATAGCTTCTGCAAAGTCACTACGCAATATAGAGCGATAGGCTTCTCTTACGTAATCCCTTTGATCCATATCCTCACCATCCTCACGGCTAAATCCCGTTCGTTTGGTACAGCATATGTTATAGAGGCCTAATCGGTGTCTTTTGGTGTCCAACGACCAGCGTCTCGGGTATTAAACTTATGCATGACCTTATTATGTGCTTCAGTCAGATCAATCCCAAGAGAATTTGCAAAACAAACAGTAATAAACAAAATATCTCCCAGTTCAAGCTCAATAGAATTGTCTGCTTCATCAGATTTCTTCGGCTTCTCACCGAATTCATGATTGACTTCCCGCGCCAACTCTCCGACTTCCTCGGACATGCGGGCTAACATAGACAGCGGACTGAAGTATCCTTCTTTAAATTGCGATATATAAGCGTCTACTTCACGCTGAATGTCACCAAGACTTTTGTCCATAAAATGTTTCTTTGCCCCCTCAGTATATCTTGCCTTCTGTTTGCCCCTATGTTATCGTAAAGACGTTTTGAAGACAAATCTTTTTTGAATATTTTAACACCTGCAAGAAAAGGTATACTTATTATAGGAAAAGAAAAACTGCCTTAACAAGGCCTAACGAGGGATTCTATGAATTCAAACAAGGTAATTTCAATCAGCAAAACAGTTGCCCCTATCATGCTCGGAACCGCAGTATATGCATTCGGACTACTGTATTTCATCATTCCCAGTCAACTAATGGAAGGCGGCGTAACGGGAATCACACTGCTGCTGAATTATGCCTTTGACATTCCAATCTTTTTAACAACACTGCTAATCAATCTCCCCTTGTTTCTGCTGGGTTGGAAAGTCCTAGGCGGCCGCCAAATTGTATACACAGGTGTAGGAATCGGATCTTTGTCCCTTTTCTTGTGGATCTTCGAAAGATTGATCTCTGCTGGTTGGATTGTTCCTTTCAGTACCGAACATGACTTTATTCTTGCTGCGCTATACGCAGGGGTAACACTTGGAACCGGGCTTGGGATTGTATTCCGTTTTGGTGGCACTACAGGTGGTGTAGACATTGTGGCAAGAATTCTGGGACGGAATTTCGGCTGGAGCATGGGGCAGATTATTCTGGCCATCGACATTTTCATTATCGGCTCTTCCATCTTCTATATTCCCAAAGAAAAAATTCTATACACACTCGTTGCAGTGTTTATCGCATCGCGTGTCATCGATTTTATCCAAGAAGGTGCTTATGCCGCCAAAGCTTTTACAATCATTAGTGATGAGGCACCTCAAATTGCTGATCTAATAACTGCTGAACTAGAACGAGGGGTAACACTTATCCCCGCAATCGGTGCGTATTCTAAGCAAGCCAAACATATGGTGTACTGTGTAGTTTCAAGGCAGGAAATTCGCCGTCTTAGTTTACTGGTAAAATCGGTTGATCCACACGCGTTCGTAATTATTAGCGATGTGCACGACGTACAAGGCGAAGGATTCAGAGAAACATAAACCAAAAGGAGCGGGGGACTCTTCCCCGCTCCTTTTGGTTATTTATATAACCATTCCACTAAATTGGCTTCAAGTTCTGATTCTCTCCTCTGTACTTACGGTAGCCCGCATAAGCTAATACAGCGATAATAAAGCCTGCGGCTAGTCCTCCCCAAATCCCAAATTCTTGTGAGGCCAGGGGTACTGACAAAGCCGGCTCATCTTTCTCTTTTCCGAACATTACCCGCACCGTATCCTGACCGTAAGATACAATTTCAAGCAACCGGGCCCGTTCGATTTTTTGTGAGGAAGAAGGAATACCTGCGGCGTAAGAGAGCCAAGAATCAAAAGCATTTACAACTTCAGGTTTCCGGGAGACGATCACCGCTGGCCTGATATTTTCGTACCTGCCCTGTAGCCTCTCTACAGCCGTTTTCCATCCCGCCAGATCATTTGTAGCACCACTTTGCTCCATCGCATTTAAATCCTCGCGGATTAGCTTATAATACTGAAGCCAAATGGGCTGTCCGGGTTGATTCAGACTGTTAGCAGCTAATCGTAACCTGGTAGCTGTAGCTTCCAATTGCTGCTGGGATACTTTTGCACTTGCCACAGCAGACTTCAGGTCCATAATGACCCCTGACAACGCATTAATGCCCTCTACAGAGGTCATTCCTTCAAAAGAAGAGGACACTATGATCCTAGAGATCTCTTCGGTCTCTTGTCGGACCTTCATCACATCCCCTTCCAAGACATACCCATACAATGCCTCAGCGGCTTGTTCTAGCTGCTGTGCTCCAGTCTTTCCGCTTATCACTGTCAAACCGTTGCCCGAACTAACGTCGGCGCTTTGCTTCGAAACCTTGCCAGAACCTTCACCAGCATTCCCTTGCGCTGCTGAAGCTTTTTCAACATTCATGCTGGTCAGTAACCAGCAAAATACTAGAATAACCAACACATAATATCTCCCTCGGAGCATGAGACATCCCCCTCCTGCCTAAGAAGAAACGACGTTGTCGTCTTTTAAAGACGATATTCGTTTCTCGTAAAATTATAAGGATAAAGTATAGTATAAAAATTATACTTCTTATAATTCTAAATGTATGGCAGGGGGACAAGGGTTAGAACTGCTTACTAGAACCTATTCTTAAACTGATAGATAGAGTCTACTGGTCTTTGTCTACTACTAAACAACCAAGCAACAATCACACTAAACAACGTAAGCGCCATCGTGAAGTATTGCACCTGTGTGACATCATCGTTCAGTACAGAGGGTAACCATGGGTATATTCCATAGGAATAGTCCAGCATATCGTTAGCAAGGGTCCAGAACAGCGCTAGCGGAATCATTTTGCGGAAAGAAAAGAATCGTGCATAGATCAAAGCTTCTACCGCCATCCCCAAATGAGAGACCACCAGCATCCAGTCTTTCCAGACTAGAATATCTCCTTGATAACCTCCAGCAAAAATCATACTTACTGCCCAAATCCCATACTTAACAGAAGTCACCACTGCTAACGCCTCAATAAGCTCCCTTACATTGTTTCCCGTATAGCTTTTTGGAGGAAAGAGCATTAGCAACAGCGCCAAGGTAAAGAACAAGCTCGCGGTTGGACTATCTGGAACAAACGGGAGCAACCAAAGCGGAAAGTTAGCCGCCGTGAACTCCAATTGATTGCCGTACCATATGTAGCCATAAAGGGTACCGAGAAGATTCACAATAAATAACAACCAAATGATTCCTCGGTGCTTAAACAGTTTATCAAGAACTGACATACAGATCATTAACCTCCCAAGTAGTGGCAACTTTACATTTAGACATGCAAAAACCTGACCGCAGTTTCGATCAGGTTTTGCGTTATTATTATTTTACTGTTCGCTTTTTTGTTTGGCAAGCCAGTCTGCCAAGGCATCAATGTCTTGATCCGAAAGCCCCGCTCCCAGAGCAGTATCATACATCTTCGGCATTTGCCCTTGACCCTCTTTTATAATAGTAAGGATTGCTTCTTTATCATGGGTGTCCCCAACGCCGCGAAGTGAAGGTCCACCTGCCCCTTTCAAATCCGCCGCATGACAAGAGATGCAAGTAGCTTGCTTAAAGAGCCCCATAGCTGGATCATCCTTATCTACAATCGCTACTTCCTTTGCCTTAACTGCACTCGAGGTTGGAAGCCCCTTCGCCCTATTCTCTGCCGCCTTCTCTTCCCGCTGAACATCTTCAGGAATTTGGCCAGTCTCAGCCATTTCATGTTTGTATTCCGTCCAAGCCGTATTCGTTAAGTACACAATCGCCGCAAGTGATAAGAACATCAAAGATGAAGCGATCGGTCTACGGTAGAAGCGACGTTCTCTGCCCGTGTCAAGAAATGGAGCTAGAAGAAGTGAACCAAAAGCTACACCTGTCACTCCTAATGTACCTAGAACGATATAATCACCAGATGCATAAGGAAGCTTCAAATACTGATAAAGAAACAAGAAATACCAGTCAGGAATTGGAATAACCGTAGCACTCGCATTCGCTGGAAACCCTAGCGGCGCAGGCTCTGAAATAGTAAGCACTAATATTCCTACAAGTACAACGACACCAACCATCCATTCTTTCAGTAGAAAGTTAGGGATAAAGGCTTCCGATTTACCAGGATAGGCTGTATAGTCTGGAGGTATGATAAATCCATTGCCTTTACGAACTCTGGTATCACCGACATATACAACCTTTTCCTTAGAATTGTTTCCATGTGCCATCCGTATTCCTCCTCTCTCAGATTAACTTACAACGGTCCAGAAATCCCTTGTCTGCGGATCATAATAAAGTGTCCTACGAGCAGACTAAGAAGCACCGCTGGGAGGAAGAATACATGTAGTGCGAAAAACCGAGTCAACGTTTCTGCACCAACAATCGTACCGCCTTGCATAAGTTCTTTCAATACGGGCCCCATCACTGGAACAGAGTTTGCAATTTCGAGTGTTACCTTAGTCGCAAAATAAGCTTTATTGTCCCAAGGCAATAAGTACCCCGTTAAACCGAGCCCCAACATTACGAAGAAAATGAGCATTCCAACTACCCAGTTCATTTCACGTGGAGCCTTGTAAGAGCCTGTAAAGAAGACGCGCATCGTATGAAGGAACATCATAACAATGACAAGACTGGCACCCCAGTGATGCATTCCGCGAACAATTTGTCCAAAGGCAACACTAGATTGTAAATACTCAACACTTGCATAAGCATTGATAATATCTGGAACATAATACATCGTTAAGAACATACCCGATAAGATCTGAATCACTGTAATAAAAAAGGTCAGTCCGCCAAAACAATACACAAACGCAGAGAAGTGATGGGCCGGGTTAACATGCTCAGGAACCTCGTGATCGGCCACATCTCTCCAAATTGGCGTAACATCCAAACGTTCGTCAATCCAGTTATAGATATTTTTAAACATTAGAACCTACGCCTCCTCACTAGCTACTGTATTAGGCACAATATCACCCAAAAGAACCCACCCGTTATCAAATTTCGTTTTATACTGATCAAGCGGTTTTGGAGCTACTTCGAGATTTTTGCCGAGTTTGGTATAACGTGCACCGTGGCAAGGGCAGTGATACTCGTCCGGATGCGCCTTATCATTGTTCCATCCGACCGTACATCCTAAATGTTTACAAATGGGTGAAAGCGCATAAATATCTCCCTTTGCGTCTTTACGGATCCACGCAGTCAGCGTCGCTGTGCTGTCGTACCATCCGTCTTTCTGTTTCAATTCAAACGTAAACTCTTGGGGCTCTTCGGTGATTTTACTTATTTCAGCAACCTTTATAAAATCCCCTGCGCCCTTCTTATGTAATATTGGGTCCACGACAAAACGGACCATGGGGAGAATTGTACCTGCCCCCATAAAAGCAGTAGCGCCACCTAGCGTGTAGGTCAAAAATTGCCTGCGCGACATCTCTTTACGGCTGGGTGGTTGTTCAGGCCAAATATCCTGTTGATCCTTATGGCTGCTCATACTGTTATATAACCCCCTTCTCAAGATATAAGAAAGTATCTAAGCTGTCCGATCAGAGATGCCTTACTATAAATAATCCGTTTTCAAATCTTATCAATGAAATACATCACATACCATTTCGATTCAACCTAATAATAGCTTAGGCACCAAAACCCGTCAAGAATATTGTCTAATTTGTGACAGGCCAAAAAGTGATTTCTCATTACAATTGTTGATTTTCTGTCACATTTAAAAGAGACTCACCGTCGCCACATCTCTTGAATTTTCATACTAATATCACTATTAATCTTACCTTCCAGAGAGCCCTCAATGATAGGCAGAGAGAGTACTAAATCGCTTTCAATAATTTCTTGTTCCAGAAGTGCTACATCTGCTGTCAACACCACGGCATACTGGAAACCACTGGATTTGACTTTTCGGCAAACCTCATTAATTAAACCGACATATCCATCCCCTCCATACTGAATCGCTGGGTAAGTTACAATACGTCCCTTAAACGGTATTTCCACCAAATCCATGAAATCACGTAACCTTTCTAATGCTTGAACCGCCTCGGGAGGAGTCTCGGACCCACTTAATCCTGTAAAAGGTATGAGACATGTATCATAGAACTTTTGATTTTCTTTCCATTGCTCAACTTTAAAATCACTGAATTTCATTTATGTCCATCTCCCTATATACGATCCTTCGTCGCTTACACTTTTCACAAATTTGCCCGAAGTTATAAATCCCATTATATTGAAAGAGGGGGATAAACGTCTAGATTTAGATTTCCACTCGTCTTCCTTCACCTCTAATTGATACAGAAAGTGAGTTGAACAGGTTGGATACTCAAGTCATTAAGAAATTCAAAATTTCTAAGCCAGTGAATGAGGTTTTTGAAGCAATCATTGATCCGGAGAAACGGTGGTTACAATTGCTCTAACAGAGTTGGAGCCTGTAAGTACAGTTATTGAAATAAATGAGTCCGGATTGAAAGAAACCGACCCCGAGATCGTAAATAAAATGATCGGTACATCTTTTCCACCTCTCTTTACGTGATTTGCACCTTCCTCTTGTGCCAAAGATGAATTCAGCCCTGCTGAAGTCCCCTACGGGATTCATCGCTTCCTTCTTCAGTTAGATCCTTACGGATTTTTTTCTGCTTTCATCACTCATCTCGAACGCCTGGATATACAAATACCTATTTCATATTCAGCCCTTCCACCCGTATTGCACCATGGGACGTACTATGGCGTCTGCTGACTTCTGTACTTTCAACTTACCTTCACAGGTAAGGTTACGGAAGTTGTTCCGCCTTCCGCACAGATCTCCCCAGGTAAGAACGCTATCTTCCTCTCCATCATCTGCTTCATTTACTCTCGCACGCCTTTGGCAGTAAGGGTTTTAGTTTGTTTAACAACCTCACCCAACGTACGCTAGCCTTATATGAAGTTCGTGTTCCTCAGACCGGAGATTTGCCGCCGGTTTTCCTTCAGATTCCAACTCACGGTGGACATCCTTGCCTTAGACTAATGGCTACTACTGCCTTCGCCATTCGGGACTTCAACCCTATAGATAGCGCCCATGCTGGGCGTACTAAAAAAAAAAATGCGCTAAGCGCATTTCTTTATGCCAAACTTTTAAGTTCTTCTGTAAGATTTCGAAAAGCCAATTTATCTCCTGTAGCCAGCGCCGTGTCAATCTCACGGTGCAAGATGTCGGAGCGACGCTTTCGCAGCGCTTCATCCCACACCATTTCTGCCGCAAGTCCTAGCATCACTTCGTACGTAGCCTTCATTTTGTCCATTCGATACACCTCCGCTGTTTAAGAGATCCTTATTGCTTTAATATTTTGATATCCATCAAGATGATTTTGTTTTCGGTTTCAAAAGTGACGGCACCTACTAAATCATATTCAACAATCCTGTCTACGTTCTACATATTCACCCATTCTAATCAATACTTCATCTATTGTTCCTATCAATAACCAAAGCGAAGTCCTCATCTACGTATGTAATTCCCATAAGCATTTGCTTGTATGCCTCCATACTACTATAGATGTTTAGGCACGGCTATCCCCATCCCCCACGGCGTCATCATCACAGTGAGACCAGCAGTGGTCTCCCCTAATTTAAGCATCCCAAGGTGCACCATCATCCGAATAATTCGTTGTTCCAAAATAGATGCGGCATTGTCATAATAGAATGGTTTAATTAACCACCCTATACCATCCACTAATGAAGGTACGCTCACCCAATTCCCAGCACTAATGCTTACCCAATACACAAGTGAAGGCAGGTTTGGTACAGCCCCCTTATATAGTTTTAACCAAAAAGAGAATATCTGCATCAACGAGTCACATTTCCCATCAGCCAACACTGCCTCTCCTGTTGCTGTAAGCCTTAGCCGAAAACCTTCTTCAGTGATCCAGCGGCGATGACGAACATAATCATACAGGAGCGCTAATCTAGGTGGATAATGCTCACATGCCCTACCATAACCAAATCTCCAGCCGCCTTTGCTAAGAAGATCCTCCGGAATATGAAGTGCATTCATCAATCCTTGCTGATACCGCCTATACATTGCCCCTTCCTGATTCAGCTCTGGCTCATTTTCCTTGATATATCTTAGAAGCATAACCAGATCACTTAATAACAATTCTCCTTCATTTCGATACATGGCTGGTTCAGAGCTAACCGTAACCTTATCCTTGATATGCGCGCTCATCGTCTCACGAAAGCGCTCTTTTAAGTCTTTAGGCACTTGGAACAAGTATCTGGTTTGCTGGGAGGAACCGCTAAAGAGCCAGCCTGCGCTTTTGAAACGAGAAACCATTTCCCGGAAGCCTCCGGTCTTTCCTTCTGGAGTATCAAAAGAAGCCTGTCTAGCTACAGCCAACAAATCTTCCAGACTAAAGTAGCAGCGTTCATCAAAAAGTAATGTATTCAGAAAGCGTAGATCCTCCGGAGCACATTCCCGGATATGAGACTCCATAAAACTTCTGCTTCCAAGCATAATCAGAATACTCTGGATCAAGTCATGTTTGGAATTCTGCTTGCATTCACACCGGTAGCGTCCCGCTATGGCGGTCAGCTGTCCAATATCTGCATAAGTGAGCATATCCGCCAGATTCATGTTTTATCGCCTCACCGTTTTACTACCATTATGGGAAATACAGCCCTTTTTATTCCCCTTTGCGCAAAAAAAATAACCCGATGCACGGGTTAACGCTGATTTTGCAGGATATGGCGAGTACAATTATATAAAATAGGGTTCCATTCCTGTTCTTTCTTCTCCAAAATCGTCAAAGATAAATTTCCAATTCGCTCAGAATACTTATCTTTGTAAAATACAGTATACAGTTGAGCGAGGAACCCTCCATGAGATATGACTAATATGTTCCGATTGGGATGCTGCGCCGAAATATCTTCCATAAAGGCAAGTGCACGCGCTTGAAGCTCTTCGTCAGTTTCTTGACCAAGTGAAAGCTGGCTCCAATCTTTCCCCCACTTCTCTTCACGTTCAGCGGCAGTAAGCCCTTCTACTTGCCCGTAGGCACGTTCCCGAATCCGATGATCAGGATCAAGCAACGGTACATTTAATTTATCAGCGATAATCTTGCCTGTCTCTGCTGCCCGGGAAAGGTTACTTGTAATGCAATAATCCCAGCGATACGGCTCTTGTAATAAGCGGTCAGCAAGCATAGCAGCTTGCATCCGTCCTTCATCATTAAGCGGAATATCACTTTGCCCCTGTATCTTTCCAATTGCATTCCAGTCCGTCAATCCATGGCGTATCAAGCCGATTAGCATATTGCCTCCCCCTTTTCACCAAAGTATTTGTCTCTTAATGTAACATGGATGAATAAAAATGTCTTCTTTTATGCGCATTAGAATACAAAAAAAGCCCCTTATCTTTACATAAAGGGACTCCGACATCGTTCTTAACACTATTATATACTGAAATAGCTAAGTCATACATCAATAGACCCTTTATGATCTGCGATATCGATTCAGCCGGGTTAACGAAAACACTGCAAAACCCACGCCAAGCATGGATAACATCATCCAATATTGAGGATGAGTAGGTCTCATATTTACTACAAGTGGTTCAATAATCCCACCTTCAGAGCCTAAAATGGGATAAGTGGATGTCCATTCCATAGAGCCAGCAACGCCAGTCTCTACAATTCCACTTTGAGCCACAGTGATATCAGCAGGTGTTCTAAACATAGTAAAGTAAAGAACACTGGACAAAAATACCGCCAGGAAGCAAGCGATCCAGAGACTAAGCCTATGGCGAACAATGGCAGATGTCCCTGCGGATTTCCCATCCCCTGGCATCAACCAAGGACTCTCTAGATAAATCCGCTCCATAACTTTAACATTTATAACTTCTGCACGCTCTTCACTAATCTCTTCTTTCAAATCATGCATAAGCTGGCTACTCTCTTGCCACAGAGACCATTCAGCAGCGCAGTAAGGACAAGTTTCAATATGTTGTTCAAGCAAAATCCGCCTAGGATGTGTGGGGGGAGCGTCCCACAAGAGCGGAATACATTCTTGCGCTTCCCTGCAATTCATTCGCCTTACACCCTCTCAACCTGCTCTTCAACTTCAGGCTCATTGAAATAGGATTCGAGTTGAAGCTTCACACTACTTCTGGCACGAAACAACAATGATTTCACGGAGCTTACACTCTGATCCAAAATTTCTGCAATTTCTTGATAATCCATCTGATCGTATTCACGCAGGATTAGCGCAGAGCGTTGTTTCTCCGGAAGATTATTAATTGCCTCACGAACCAAATTCATCCGTTCTTTACGCAATGCAGCCTGCTCAGGCGCTACTTCAAACGGTGCAACGGGAGTATATCCACTCTCTTCTAGGGATACATTTCCGGCACGATTCTTACGAAGCTCACTTAGCACGGTATTACGAGCAATAGTGTACAACCATGTTGAAAAGGAAGCATCTACCTCTCGAAAGGAATGCAAGCTACGGAATGCCTTGTAGAAAGTCTCCGAACAAAGGTCCTCTGCAATTAGCTCCATTTGTGAGTTTCTAAGCATATGATATACAAATGCCAATATTTTTCGTTGATAACGACGCATTAATTCTGAATATAATTCTGTGTTGCCTTGTTTGATTTCCTGGATCAACTGGGAATCCGTCATGGTGAGATTGGCCCTCCTCGCCCTTGCACGTCTTTTCCCGTCCGGTCCGTACTTATTATACCGGTTTGGGCTTTAAAAGTTGCGGTGTTACTGCAAGTTTTTAGTTTATTACAAGAAGAAATGACTTAGACGTCCTTTTATGATGGACAATCGTTTCTCGTAGACATTACATTTATGGATAAAGTAAACACGAGACCTACACGTTCTTAAATTTTCAAATACATCTATGTATATTCAACCACCCTATGATTAAGGCATGATGATTGTGATGAATATAAAAAGAAAAATGACATAATTCTAAGTGCACAAAAATTTTAGCATCTAGAAACATACCTACTCTATTGTATCATAGATTCTCATAGGATGACATTAATAGACTTCAGAGCAGTAATCTCGTCAGCACGACATGACATCAAACTATATACGAATACTAAAATATAACCAATAATCTTACTGAAAACGAACAAACAACCTTAACAAAATTATTACCGATAAAGATAGAATGAATAATAATTTAGTTTTTAAGCAGAAAAGGATGGGCTTAAGCCCATCCTTTTCTGCTTACTGATTAACTTTCAGAGATAGTAACCTTACTGTGCCTCCACCCAACGTTGAAAGCACATAAATCAAACTGGCTTGGTCATTATCAGAAAGTCTTACGCAACCATGTGTGGGACGAAGCGGATAAGAAATGGCACCTGCGTCTGCTGCAGCACCACCGTGAATCCATAGACCTGTGCGCCCATTTTGTTCTGCAGTTAACGCATTACCACTGATAGGATCCATAATGACATATTTCGATGGCCCATAAGAACGGATGTTACCTTCAGTTTGGTCCATTGGAGCTCCCGAAATTGTTGCTGAATATACTCCAGTCGGTGTATGTCCGTTAATTTGAGACCAGTTGTAACCGTATTCTGAGCGGCCAAGTGTTTGTTTTGGGCCAAATACTAAAGCACCACTATCATTATACATTTTCAACGTACCAATTTTGTACGATCTGCTAACAAGTTAACCATAATGTGATATCCCATTTTTAAAACCTCCGATTTTTTTTGAAGGATAAGCTGATGGAGTGCAGAGTATACTAGATAACTCCATATCATTGTACTCTGCATCAACCACCTTCTATATAATAGGTGATTAAGCTTGGGTATTTACAACCTAGTTTATTTGAAATGAAAACTGATACCTTATTTTCTTGAATTACAGCCAGGTGGAGATTTCAAGGAAGCAAAAGAGTGAAGTGGAAGGTTGAACATCTCTCATCTGTAAAACTAACAAAAAGAGTCCACCCAATGAAGTGATCAAGACCCTATTTAGTGGTCATTTTAAAAAAACTAAAAGAACTAACGCCGATACTCTATCGGTGTCAGTTCTTTTAGTTTTAGCCGCGCTCGTTTATCATTATTCAATTGGATAAGATGCTCTTCTTCTTGATGCTTCAACCGTACTTCGTCGATGATAAAGATAGAACGGCTCTACTTTAAGATGTGAAACGAAGCTCAAACTTAGATTGTATATTTCCTGCTATTTTGGTTGCAAAGGCTATTTTATTGACTATTTAAAACCAGTTGAAAATTATTCATAAATCCATCTTCAGATATAAAAACTTTTGTATATTCTTTAGATTTAAAATCATAATAATAGACTCCTCTTTTATCATTTACAACCGATGTCACATATAGACCTTTTCCATCAACTGAAAAACTAGCTCCATCTACGTTCATCCTTTCAGGTGGTAAATTAAACTCTTCATTTTCTTGAGAGTTAACATCTATAGCTACAGCTTTTGACTTTTCATCTGAATTATATTCTTTGTCATAAATGGCTATAAGCTTATTTTCTTTCATATTAACCATCAAAATTTTAATCCAGGCATGTCCTGAGAGGAATTTTCGCGTATCCGTAAAGGAATAATTTGTTTCATAAACTGAAAAAAGTGGCATAGTATATTTATTTTCATCGGAGATAAACTGTTTCTCTAAAACCTCTCGATTTTTACTATAAGAAAATGCAGATATGTAGATATGTTCTGTGTTTGGATTTATCGCGATAGTTTCCACATTTGTATCTTCATCTCCCCAGTATGAAATAATACCACTTTGTTTATCTAACATACCTAACCTTAATACCCTATCTATAGAAGCTACAAAAAATACTTTTTCTTTTGTGGGTATTATTTGATTAACAGCCCGTAAATTTGTTGTTAATTGCGTTTCTTCTTTATTCTCTACATTATAACTAAAGATTTGATCACGCTTACTATCATCCCTTTTTGTATAATAAACAACTTTATCATTCGAACTGAAAACTCCTAATGGATACTGGGTTGTGTATGAGAAATTATATATTTCTTTTACTTCCCCTGTATTAGGAGCGTACTGGTAAATAGTGGTTAACATATCCTCTTTATCTGGTTGAATATATGTAGTACACGTTATTGATAAAAAATCATCATGCTTTTCTATAAGTCTATCTTTATCTTTACTATTACAACCTAGTAGAAAAAAAATAAAAGCTATTGAAAATAGTAAGCTTCTTCCTAAATTTTTTTTGTTTTTCATAAGTATCTATTATTCCTTTCGCATCGTATATTTCTTAATTCTCTTGTTGAATGATTCAATAAGATTAGTGGAAGAAATTCCAGTTTTTCCTTCCTGTAAGAAGAATACGAGATACCTTTCAATTTTGTTTACATTTACTATAAATAAAAAGATCAAGGTGTGTATCTACTTTACTATATTAGAATAATCAGATTCAAATCATAAAGCACAAATTGAAATGGCTTTTACACTCTAGATCAATTATCTAGTTTGTAAAAGCCATTAGTTATATAGCACTCAGAAATTAGTATATCTGAAGGCTAAAATGCTTTATTCTTCATAAGTATTTATTTCCATACAACTATCTATTGTAATAATAGCTTCCAGCAAAAGAAAGGGTACTGCTATAAGTATATCCAAACATTACACCTGACCATTTCCAAACATCTAAAACTGCGTTATCTAATGCTCCATTATCATTCTTTGTTAGATTTTTTGTAATTCCATTTGCTGATGCTGTAATTATTGTTCCTGATTTAGGATTATCGTATTGACCTTTAGTAGCTACATCTCCTACTACTAAATTATTATCATTATCACCTTTTATAGAATTAAATACTGTAAATCTACCTACACCTGAAACTTTACTAGTAGTAATCGTAATTGTATTTGGATATGACCCATATACATAATTTCCATTAGCAGCTGTAGCATAAGTGGAAATATTTGGCGATTTACTTTCGATAGTATTGATTTGTCCATCAGAACCATAGGAGACTACTGTTCCAGGTTGAGGCTTTTTACTTTCAATGTAGTATACTGG
This sequence comes from Paenibacillus pseudetheri, assembly GCF_924513355.1. NCBI lineage: Bacteria > Bacillati > Bacillota > Bacilli > Caryophanales > Paenibacillaceae > Paenibacillus > Paenibacillus pseudetheri. The sequence continues at coordinate 78,703 of NZ_CAKMAB010000004.1, read as the reverse complement.
TAAATCCTTTGCTTCTTGCTTAATTTCTTCTATCACTTTATTAAACTCATCCAGTGAAATCGGACTATTAGGAATTTCTGGATTTTCCTTACTCAAATCAATTTTTTCTACATTATTAATTCTAAAAGTAGACGATCCTTGTTTTGTAATAACAGGACTATTGTCTTCATCAAAAGTAATAACTGTACCTGGTGGCATTTCACTAGGGATAATTCCTTTTTCGGAATTTGTTGAAGCTGAAGCAAAACTTGGACTCAAAAGAGATGTTGCAAGTAAACCAGATAAGATTAATTTTCCTAACTGCATAGCTTACACCCTTTCCATTAATGGTTATATTTACTAATTTAGTAATAAATGTATTTTATATTAAAAACAATAGTTTTTTTATAAATTTTGGAATATTCATATCCGTTCCGTGTCTATTAGAAGATATGAGCTAAGAACTGTACTGTTTTTTTAACAATGTATCAAAAACGATAATAACTCTCATATTCTGATGTGTCCAAATAACTAAATTCTCCCTACTTTTATCGTTGCCGAGTGTGAAAAGAAAGCATCTCATCCTCGAATTTATTCCGCAGACCTTGATTGCATCGCTATCATTTACTACTGGCTTCTAAAGGGTATTCTGTGACTATAACTCCACTATAAAAGGATTGTAACTCTGTATTACAAGCCCTTTTCGCCATGACGCTCTGACAAAATGAGGAGTGTGAAATAAAATAGTAGATTGAGCTGCCGCTGTTTGATCGGCGACCGTTCCTCCCGCAATGGTTCGTAGCCGCCAAATCCGGATCACCAGGAACGAGAGCTACCTCCCCTCTATCTAGCGGGATTCTCGGCCTCACTACAGCCATCTGGTAAAACTTAGAAGAACCAGGAGCAAGTGTTACCACAGCTTGATTCGGCTACCGTCCACGCCGCGTTGCAGTCAGGCTATAACTTTATGTTCTCAGTCTAATACTTTGTTTACTTCTAACAGATACCGCAATCGATTCTTCGTGAGAAACCGTATCAAAACCAATTCATTAAAGGGATGCAAATAGTGAGTGATTTGATCACAGAATTCTGGATGAGTATGAGTTAAATGGTTGTTACTTCACTAACCCTTTGAGATTAGTTAGCTACTTCTATTAAACTGACTACCTTTCTTTGATAGCCATTAGGAATACAAGACATGCTAAAAATGCTATTCGTAATATTTGTAAAACAATATCTATTTATTATTAAATTTTGGAAATTATATTGTTAATAGAGATCATCTGTAGTAAGCTATGGATGTATAAAAATTACATTTTAGGGAGATGATAGAATTAAGAAAAGTAGGAAATCTCTGTTTGTATTAACTTTAGTATCAGTAGCAATGCTAGTAATTCCAGCAGTCAGTGCATCTGCCGCCAACTATGGTTCGTATGCATTCAAATGGCCGACACCCAATACAACGGTCACTGGCCTTTATGGTGAAAATAGAGATAGCGGTCCGCACAAAGGAATTGACATTCGCGCCAATTACGCTCCTGTTTATGCAGCTCAAGAAGGATTGATTTCTTTCTCCGGTGTATATTCGGATGGAACTAGTGCAATTCATATCACTCATCCCTATTTGGGTGACAGCGGATTAAATATAATCTCCCGATATTTACATTTGAGCGCAAGAAATTATTCTACTGTTTCCTATGTATCTAAGGGGACGTTGATTGCTACTTCAGGAACATCTGGAGGTGTTCCCCCTCATTTACACTTTGATATCAATGATCAATATGTGGATTACCCAACTTATTCTCAGACAATTAACCCCATGCTCTTTTATCCTACAATGAGCACTTTTCTTCTCAGTCTTAACAATGAAACTCAAACAACTGCTCTCATAGATGAGGATCATCATCATGAAATTGATTATAACAACCCTGACAATGTCATCAGTCAAACTCTCATCAATTATGTAGGTGTAGAGGAATTCCAGAGATGGTTCGATTCAAATCCTATAGATAATCGTACAAATCAAGAATTCAAAAATCATTTCAGTATTAGCGATGAAAAAGAAAATCAACTAAATGATCTTGAAATTGAGAATGCTAAACAGAAGTTTAAAGATAATCCAAAAGCAATGTCCATTCTTAACAATTTGCCATAATTAATCAAAGGTAATTATTACTTAATCCTCTTTGTTAGCTCTCAGAAGGAGAATATATTATGATATCCCGAAAGTATTGGTTTCTTGGCTGTATTGGACTGCTAGCTACAATGTTCTGTTTTTCACTGACAGTTGCCCATGCCCAAACCAAATCTGCAAAAATTCTAGAGCGGAAAATTAAAATTCTAGAGAAAGTTCAAATCCAAGAGAGCTACACCCAAGTATTGATTGGGAAATTGGAATCTGATTGGCCTAAGCTTTTTTCTGCAAAATCCGTTGATGATCTTTTCAATAAATATGCTTTTATCACTTGGTACATTGACGATGATGCAAGGATACGATTAAAGGCTCAGCTTAATAAGCATACCTACTATCTTGAATATGAAAAACTTCTAAAAAAGGGTTTGTTGCCAGCTAAAAAAACGAGTTTGAAGAATCTGGAAATCGAATCCTACTCTAGTGACATTATTGCAGTATCGGGAACCTATGATGTAATACTCCGTGATGGAAGTAACAAAACATTCGAAGTTACACTTAAAGCTAAGAAAGAGTCACTCAGTTACTTCTCACCGATGTTCAATATAGAGGAGGGGAGCGGTATATCAACGAATTCGAAGGACGAGGAACTGGACCTACAATATAAATTTCAGCTTCTGAATAGTATTGACACTATTCGCAAATTATCCAAAGAGCAGCTTTACTTTCTTTTTGATTTGAGAATGGATCAATAAAAGAAGGACTTGCTTGATATTTTGAAGTTCTACCTGTCAAATAGACAGTGTAAAAAAACAATAAAATGGTTAGATACCCGCCAGTTCATGTTTAATAGAACTGTCGGGTATTTTCTTCGAGTTTTTATTATGCCCATATAGAAGTACAATTTCTCGAGGTAAAGCTACGTGTTGTTAAGCGATGTCTTCGGAATGAAACTAATCCAAATTAAAAATTCAAAACACGCAGCAGAGTAAATAGTTTGAAGATCAAAAAATCCCTTCACTTAATATAGATGATCCTAAAATTAGAGAGATAATTAGAAAAAAGGGTTGAATCAAAAAAATAGCAGTTGAGTTTTTTATGATAAACGTAGTCGATAACACTCAATCAAAATACCTGCTTTGTAGCACTCACGATTAATGTGAAATAGTGTCGTCGCTGGTAAGCCTTTATGCGATTGTGTCATCTTTCAAGGATTGCGTTAATTCACCGACAACGATGGTAATTTACAATATTATCCTGCAAATTGCTAGTGCTTTTCAAGGTACTTCGCACAGCATCTTGATCAATTCTTTCACCTTGCTCCAACCAACGGATTAAACCTGAACGGGCGTTGCCAACGTTAGCTGAAGAGACATACCATTTTCCACCTATTTACTTCATTTAATCACCTTCTTTCCTCTTTCAAGCTATGTAAATTATCTAGCATAGTGTCTTTTGGTTCAGAAAAAAACCTGCACTCATAAAGAGTCCAGGTTTTTTTCTAGCAGTTTTATCCCTATTCATATAATAATATAAGCATTCATCTCACGCCTGTTGATTAACCAGATATTGGAATTATAAGGTTCGACAAATAGACGGACTTTTTGAGTACCCTAGCAATAGCTAAAATCCATTCAACTTGTAATTGATCGTCTTCGATTTGTTCCTTAAATCGAATGAGAGGTATTGATTTACAAGCGATTACGTATGGTTTTGAATGATTATATAACCACTTTAAAAGCACGTATGTCATGAGTGCTGCGAACAATTGATTAAATACGGCATTCTTTGTCGTACCAAAAAGAACAGGGACATTTAAGTTTTGCTTAATCCATCTAAAGAACACTTCGATGCCCCAACGTGCCTTGTACATGTCAGCGATTTGTTCGGCCGATACATGCATGAGATTGGTGACAACGCGAATCTCATTTTGATTGTTATCCTGGAATATTACCACACGGTGACGAAGTTCTGACTGACTCTGCGGTGTTCCTAGGTAGCAAGTAATATCTTTCGTAATATTCGAGTCTTCAATGGATTGTCGTTTTAACGAATGGGGCTTTACAAGCATGACGTTTTCTTTGATACGAGTAACAAAATACTGCTGTTCTCTAGCATATTGATCAAATCGTTTGATTTTTCCGTAAGCACGGTCTTGAACCAGAATGTAATTCTTATCTGCAAGTTTTTCGCCGATGGGACCATCGTGGACTTTACCGATTGTTTCAATGACTTGAGCAGGTTGTTCCGTGGCAGCACTAAGTGCAACATGAAGTTTAATACCCGCCCGTTGACCGTGAAAAAGGGCCCAAGGAAGACGACTTTTGCCTACCGTAATCGTTGTAGAATCTACTAATAATAGATCTTTTGGGATACGAAGATGGCGTCTTGTTGCTCGATTACATCTGGACAGAAGTAAATGAAACAGTTGCTTGAACAACTCATAAGGTACATTACTAGCTTTCGTGGAAAAGGTTGAATAATCAATATTACGAAGGCCACAAGTAACGGCTTTCCCAACAGCTGAGCGATAGCTTTCCCATTCACCAAGAGCAGAATGAGTGAAAAACAACAACAACTGATGAGCTGTAAATTTTGTCGCAGTATCTTTATAATCTAAATCTTCTAGGATCCTCTTCACATCTTCTTCATTAAGAAGAGTTTGAACTAGGTTTGTAAACGTGGTAGACTTTTTCATGAGGTCGCCTCTTTCAAATCGTGGTGTGTGGTGCATACGATTTTATAGAAAGGGCGATCTTTTTTCAATTTAGTAATCCCTTATTTTGGTTAATCAACAGGCGTGCATTCATCTATCAAAATATACATTAGTATACTATTATTTATAGAAAATATTATTAGATACTTATTTATAAGCGCCAGGGCTATTTATTTTATCAAAAAGATATTCACTACAAACTAGCACTAATAATATTATCTATTTTGATCCAATCATAGTCATCATTTGGCCATCTCATTTTGATTTGATTCAATTGTTTATCGATCCTCGTAGCAATTCCTTCGATTACTTTATTCTCATTAGAATCGAACATAGTTAATGTAATTGCACTATGATCCTCAATTGACTTAGCCACTAATTGATGGATTTCATCCCATGCTAGAGGATCAAGCTCGGGTTTGTTGCGGATCTCTTGATTATGATGATCTGCAATTATATGTCGTCCGTATTCAGGCATAATCATTCGGCTACTCTCCCCAAGACCATTTCCTTCTAACTTTTTTCTCACTATTTTATCCTCCTAATATTTTGTCCAGTATTCGATATTACTTCCATCTAGGCCCCACCCTATCTCAAATCCGTCTGTCTAGGAGGTTTTAAGTCTTATGTCAGGAGTTTCCCAACCTTTAATGATTACAGCACTCTCTAAGGCAGTGTGTGGCTCCCATTCGATATAAACTTCATCAACTAGTTCATGAAATGCCTTATGAATTTTATCGGGAGTGCGTCCGCTTTTGATTATTAGTTCTTGTAGGGTTGGCATATGAGAATGATAGACCGAAGAATGCTTCAATATCATAATTAACTTACGGGCTGTGTCGCTAAGCATACCAAAGCATCCTTAAGGATCTATAAGACTTTAGTCACTATAATATGACTTTAATCTCTTTTTAATAAACTGTTGACAAAATGTAAACGTATACATATAATAAAAGTACAGTATGGTTTCTCTCCACTCCTATCCAAATACTACACGGTTCCAATTTATTGTGAACTGTAGCCGCTTACTTTGTAAGCGGTCTTTTTTTGTCCTGTAAGCGCTGTATCTTCCTGTTCTAGATTAAGCTAACATCACTACTATTTAGAACGTACGGATCCTCCGAAATAACCCCAATCATTAATACCCACTTCTGCATTGATACATAACAAAAAAAGCCCCTCCATAATGGAAGGGCTGCTTACTACACATATACAGTATAATCGTGCTGCTGCAGCAGCACTTTCGCTCGTTCCATATCGTTCTCCTGACGAAAAGATAGGCGCATAATACCCGGCACATCTTCACGACTCTCGATGATTTGTAAGTTGCTAAGGTTAATGCCTTGGTTCCCCAGCTCAGTAGCGATACGACCGATAATCCCCGGATGATCCGGTACATCAATATGTAGGTCGAATAAAGGTGCTATCATGCCTTTACGCCGTTCAGGCAACTGACTGCGGAAGCCATTCGCTTCTTGAAATGCCTCTTCAATCCCTACGCCATCTGCACCTTCCAGTAGACGAACAAAAGAAGAAACTTCCTCGTTCCAATCCTTTAATAAACGAAGCATTACGGAACGATTGTTCAACAAAATATCTCGCCAAATTATAGGATCGCTGGACGCAATCCGAGTGATATCCCGAAAGCCCCCTGCAGCTAACGTGCTATATAAGGAGTCAGTATCGTCATAGACACGAATCTGATTTACCAAAGCAACAGCAATAATATGCGGTAAATGACTAATGGCACCTACAATCTCATCATGACGTTCTGGATCAAGGCGTACAATCTGCGCTCTTGTGTGGTGTAGTAAAGACTCCAGTGCATGATAAGCATCGTCTGGCACTCCTGGAGGAGGCGTCAACACATAATAGGCATTCTCAAATAGCAGTGATGAAGCTGCCTCAACACCTGAGCGCTCTGATCCTGCCATGGGGTGTCCGCCGATAAAATGTACTCCTGGAATATCTAATGAGACCGCACATGCTGCAATACTAGCTTTCGTGCTTCCTACATCTGTAATAATGCAGCCGGGTTTTAGAGGCAATTTACTTAATTGCTGCAGATAATCCTCTAACATCCCTACTGGCACACATAAAAAAATGAAATCAGCATCATGTGCCGCTTCTTCAACAGAAAGCGTGGCTTGATCAACCACACCTCTGCTTATATATTTACTCGCGGATTCAGGACGGTGGGCATGTCCTACGATGGTCAGGCCCTCCTTGCCTTTAAAGCAAAGGGCCAGTGAGCCTCCGATCAGACCGACACCGAATATAGCTATTTTTGTCGTCATGTTCTTTGAACTACCTGCCTTTTTTAGTCTAGTCTTGCTATTTATTACTAAGCGCGCACACCATACTCTATAAGCGTTTGTTCCAGCGCAGTTATAAACACTTTGTTCTGTTCAGCAGAGCCCACAGTAACACGAATATAAGTAGGGTAAACTTGATGACCCGCTCTTACTATGATTCCTTTACGCATCAAAGCATCGAAAACCTCGGTTGCAGGTTTACGAACATCTACCATAATGAAGTTCCCGTGTGCAGGGAAGGATTCTAGGCCCAGACGTTTGAATTCACCTTGTAATTGGACAATACCCGCGCTATTAAGACGACGGCATTCCTCCACGTGATCTTGGTCATTCAAAGCAGCAAGAGCTGCAGCTTGCGCAAGACGAGAGGTATTAAAAGGCTCACGTACCTTGTTGATCAACGAAATGATCTCAGGACTCGCAACACCGTATCCAATACGCATAGCAGCTAAGCCATAAATTTTGGAGAATGTGCGAAGCACAACCAGGTTCTTAAACCGATTTAATAATTGGATACCGTTGGAGTAAGAAAGATCTGTTACGTACTCACAGTATGCTTCATCAAGGACAACCATTACATTGGAAGGAACAGCAGCAAGGAAAGAAACCAAGGCTTCCTCTGGTACAATCGTTCCTGTCGGGTTATTCGGATTACAGATCCAGATAACCTTCGTACGGTCCGTAATACGGGCCAGCATCCCATCCAGATCATGTGTACCATTTACAAGTGGTACCTCAATGGATACAGCGCCTTCGATTTCTGCGTTACTCTTATACACAGAGAAGGTCTGGTCAGCCATAATTGTCTCATCACCTTTCAAGAAGAAGGCACGAGCAATAAGAGCAATAATCTCATCAGAACCACAGCCAAAAATAATATTATCGCTATTCACACCAAGACGGTTGGCAAGTGCTGCCGTCAACTCAACGGCCGATCCGTCTGGATATAGATAAAGATTCTCAAGCTCTGCTAGAATAGCTTCTTTAGACCTCGGGGAAGCTCCATACGGGTTCTCATTGGATGCAAGCTTAATAACCTCACTTAAGCCGAGCTCCTTCTTAACTTCGTCTATAGGTTTCCCTGGTTTGTAGACAGGAAGATTAACTATATTCGGTTTTGGATTCATGAATAGTCCTCGCTCTCCATAATTGATTACTCCACCATACACAGGTCAAAATGACACTGTTATGGTCTTTTTAATTGTGCCACAAATTTTCGAATTTGCAACAGCCCCTCATTCCGTGTAGCGGGATTATCTAGCAGCGGAATGACCTCTTCAATTTTGCGAACAATCGCACTACCTACAACAACACCATCGCAAATCTGAGAAAAGCGGGCAACCTGTTCCCCAGTTGAGATCCCAAATCCTACAGCCACTGGCAGATCCGTAGCTTGACGCACGGAATCAATAAATGCCTCTACATCAGCATGGAAAGTGGATCGTTCCCCTGTCACACCTAACGAGGATACACAATAGATAAACCCACTCGCACCTGAGACAATCTTCGCAATACGTTCACTTGAGGTCGGAGCAACTAGTGGAATGAGATTAACGCCAACCTCACTACTGCGGCGACGCATCTCCCCTGATTCCTCGACAGGAAGATCTGGAATAATAAGGCCACTAATCTCATGAGCGTTCAGTTCTGCGAAAAATGTATCCAGCCCCATTTGCAGGATAGGATTGTAATAGGAAAACAAGATAAAGGGCAAGCTGCTTCCGGCTTGACGAGCTTTTAACGCGGTCTCCATACAGGTACGCAGGTGAACCTCACCCCGCAGAGCTCGTGCAGACGCTCGCTGAATGACAGGGCCATCTGCTAGTGGATCAGAGTAAGGTACTCCTAGCTCCAGAATGTCTGCACCTGCCGCCTCCAGTTCTGCAATGATGGCAAGAGTAGTCTCCAGATCAGGGTCTCCAACCGTCAGAAAAGGAATTAATGCCGTCTGTTCTTCAGCCTTAAGCTTCCAGAATACCAAATCCATTCGGTTTGTAGTCTCGGTTGTCATTCGTTTCCCTTCCCTTCTGTGTAGGCCATGATCGATTCCACATCTTTGTCTCCCCGGCCTGACAGGCAGATAACAACAATATCATCCTTGGTAAGGGTTGGACCCATCTTCACTACATGGGCTATCGCATGTGCTGACTCTAAAGCTGGAATAATACCTTCCGTTACACATAACAGCTTCAGTGCATCGAGTGCCTCTGCATCCGTAATCGGAACGTATTTTGCGCGTTCGATATCTTTTAAATAGGAGTGTTCAGGACCTACGCCAGGATAATCCAGACCTGCGGAGATGGAATGAGCCTCTGTTACTTGACCATGTTCATCCTGCAGAAGGTAACTCATCGAACCCTGGAATACGCCATGAGTCCCCTTACTCATCGTCGCCGCATGAAATGGTGTGTCAATTCCTTTGCCTGCTGCCTCAACACCAATCATACCGACACTTTTATCCTCTACGAAGGGATAGAACATGCCGATAGCATTACTACCGCCACCTACAGCAGCTACGAGCACATCTGGCAGCCTTCCTTCAGCCTCCAGAATCTGGCGCCGCGTCTCATCACCAATAACCCGCTGAAAGTTACGAACCATCATTGGATAAGGATGTGGGCCTACGGCAGAACCGAGGATATAAAAAGTATCTTCCACATTGCTAACCCAGTAGCGTAGCGCTTCGTTTCCAGCATCTTTTAAAGTGCGCGATCCGGAAGTAACGGGAATCACCTCAGCACCAAGCAGCTTCATACGGAATACATTGAGTGCCTGGCGACGAGTATCCTCTTCCCCCATAAACACCTTACATTCCATACCAAGCAGAGCTGCAACTGTAGCAGTAGCTACACCATGCTGACCAGCTCCTGTCTCAGCGATCACCTTGGTTTTACCCATCATTTTAGCCAGAATTCCCTGACCAATCGCATTGTTAATCTTATGAGCACCTGTATGATTCAAATCTTCACGCTTCAAATATATTTTTGCTTCTCCCAGATGTTTACTTAGACGTTCCGCATAATACAGCGGGGTCTCCCGTCCGGAATATTGCTTTAATAGATAATCTATTTCTTCTTGAAAAGCCGGGTCCGCCGAATACTTCTGATAGGCTTCCTCCAGCTCAATCAATGCAGTCATCAAAGTTTCGGGCACGAAGCGCCCTCCGAATGAACCGAAACGTCCATGCTGGTCCGGTACTTGTGTCATGATTGCTTCACCCTTTCCACAAAAGCTGTCATTTTAATAATATCTTTAACGCCTTCACTCTCTACTCCGCTAGATACGTCTACTCCGTACGGAGCATAAGTATCCAGCAACTCTCCTACATTATTAGGATGAAGTCCTCCAGCCACAAATAACGGCAAACCATTTCGTAGCGCGATTTCCTGATAATCAGGCAACCTCTCCCAAGCGAACGTGCGCCCAGAGCCGCCGCTCTGCTGAGGATCATAAGTATCTAACAATACAGCATCAACGAAGCCTGCGTATTGTTCCAATGTATATTTGTTATCAGCGTCATCACGCTCTTTATCAGCAACAGACAATGCCTTCCACACCTGAACTTGTGGGAAAGCATGACGAACCTTTTGACAAAAGGCTGGACTTTCCTGCCCATGTAGCTGAATGACATCTAGTGACACAACGGAGAGCATTTCACTCAGCTCATCCAGCTCTGGATTAACAAAAACCCCAGCAGCTTTTGGTTTTTCACTAGTCTTCCATTGCGGAAGTTCAGCAATCAGTTCGGAAGCACGCTCCAGAGTAACCCTGCGACGGCTAGGTGCGAATACAAATCCAATATAATCTAGTGGTAAGTGTAACATGCATTTTAGCACTTCAACGTCCTGAAGTCCACAGATTTTTACTAATGTCTCAGCCATGCCGGACACGGTCCTTTCCGTTTGGAAGCATTCCTAGCAATCCATTTACCGCTTCTTCTACATTTGCTTGACGCATTAGATATTCCCCTACGAGTACCCCGTGAGCGCCAGTCGTTCTTAGGTAGTCAATATCACTCGGCCCTGCAATTCCGCTTTCACTGATCACAGGAACCCCTTGAGGTACTAGTGCTGCCAGCTCTGCTGTCGTCTCTAAGGATGTCTCAAAGGTACGCAGATTACGATTATTAATACCCAGTAGAATATTAGGATGTGTTATCTTCTCTGTGCTTAATACCACCGCAAGCTCATTCCGATCATGAACTTCGATTAATACATCCATTCCAAGCCCAGTAGCTAATTCTATAAAGTGAGACAGTTTATCCGGTGTCAAAATAGCAACGATTAACAACACCGCATCTGCTCCAAGAATACGCGCTTCATAAATCTGTTTCTCATCGATAATAAAATCTTTGCGGAGCAGCGGCAGATTTACAGCTTCCTTCACTTGCTGCAGGTAAGCAGCACTGCCCTGAAAATAATCCGTATCCGTCAAAACAGATAAACAATCAGCGCCGCCCGCTTCATAACCTTTTGCAATGGAAACAGGATCGAAATCTTCACGAATCAACCCTTTTGAAGGGGATGCCTTCTTTACCTCCGCAATCAAACCCATATCCCTGTTCTTCCCTTGGGTCATTGCCTTACGAAAGCCTCTAGTCTGAGGGAGTGCGGCTATATCACGTTCAGCTTGAGCTAGAGAAAAGCTATCACTGAGCGCCTCTACCTCTTTGATCTTTGTAGCGACAATTTTATCAAGATACATAATTAAGCTCCTCCGTCATCACAACAAGCTGTTTCAGCTTGGATAATGCTTTACCTGAATCCACTACTTCTTTAGCTTTCTCTACGCCTCCGGCCATGGTATCTGCCAGACCCGCAACATAAATACACGCTCCTGCATTAGCTAACACGATATCCCGATAGGGATTGAACTCACCTTGGAGCACAGAGGTAATAATTGCTGCGTTCTCTGCTGCGTCTCCACCCAAAACAGCTTCAAGCGGATGTCTGTTAAGACCTAATCCCTCCGGAGTAATTTCATAAGTGGTCACTACACCCTCTTTTAGTTCAGACACTAATGTAGAGGCTGAGATGCTGATTTCGTCCAGACCATCCGAACTGCTTACAACCATTGCACGCTTGGAACCCAGCTCCTTCAGTACATTAGCCACCGTCTCCGTCTTATTGCGGTCATAAATCCCAAGCAGCTGACGGTCAGCTCCAGCGGGATTCGTAAGAGGGCCCAGCATATTGAAGATCGTACGTACACCAAGCTCTTTACGAGGAGCTGCTGCATGCCGCATCGAGGGATGATAAATTTGTGCGAATAAAAAGCAAATGCCGATACGATCCAGACATTCTCGGGCTTGGTCTGCATTCAGATGAATATTTACACCAAGGGCTTCAAGTACATCCGCACTTCCCGCTCTGCCAGATGCAGAGCGATTTCCATGCTTGGCTACTCTTACAGAAGCCGCTGATGAAATGATCGCTGAGGCGGTTGAAATATTAAATTTATGGATGCCGGAACCGCCCGTACCACAAGTATCTAACAAGCGTGCGCGATCAGTCAGTACGGATGTGCCGAACCCTCTCATAGCTTCCGCAAAACCCGTAATCTCCTCCACGGTTTCTCCTTTAATTCGTAAAGCGGTCAGCAGTGAACCGATTTGTGCTTGTGAAGCATCTCCTAGCATTATAGCACCCATTATATTCCGTGCTTCTGTGCGTGTCAGATTCTTGCCTTCGATTAGTCCGGCGATTCCTGATTGAATTAATTTCGATGCATCCATAATGTTCTTCCTCCCAGCCTTAATGAGTTACTATATAAATCAAACCACTTGTTCAGGGGTATATTCGTACATATAATCTTGGTTGATAACTTGTTTCTCTTTCACTTCGGATGGAAACATAGCTTCTGCCATACGAATAGCTTTCAGCATACCCTTCGCCTTATTCACCGTTTCTTCATACTCTTTCTCGGGAACCGAATCCCAAACGATACCTGCTCCGGCCTGTACGTACGCACGACCTTTCCGAAAGATGATGGTACGAATGGTGATACAAGAATCCATGTTTCCTGAGAACCCTAAATATCCAATTGCTCCGGCATAAGCACCTCGAGCTTCTCTTTCCAGCTCTGCTATAATCTCCATAGCTCGTAGCTTCGGTGCCCCAGAAACCGTTCCGGCAGGCAGACAGGAGAGGAAGGCATCAAAGAAATCTTTATCCTCACTGAGCGTTCCTGACACATTCGATACCATGTGCATGACATGGGAGTATCTTTCAATCTCCATAAAGGAATCACATTTTACTGAACCAAATTTGGATACTCTCCCTAGATCATTACGACCCAAATCAACAAGCATCAGATGCTCCGCACGTTCTTTTTCATCCTCTAAGAGCTCCGCAGCAAACGCCCGGTCCGATGCTTCACTGTCACCCCTTGGTCTAGTTCCAGCAATCGGCCGTGTCTCCACACGGTCTCTATCCACCTTTACGAGCGCTTCAGGTGAAGTGCCAACAATAATCTCCTCGTCCATTTTCAAATAGTACATATAAGGAGAGGGGTTAAGTGTTCTGAGCATCCGGTATACATGCAATGGAGAAACTTCCGTTTCAATATGCAATCGCTGTGACAATACCACTTGAAAAATATCGCCTGAACGAATATATTCCTTCGCCTGTTCTACATTGTTGATATACTGCTCTTTAGTGAGATTAGAATGAATCTCTCCAAGCTCGATATCCTGCGGAATGCTGCGGCGATTCACATTTTCCTTAGGGCCTTCTTTTTGTAGATCTTCGGCCATAGCCTCCAGCTTACGACTCAGGCTTTCATAATTGGATCTGATATCCGAATCTGTATCTCCATCTTTTACATGCAGGTTACCAACAAGCAGAATCTGTTGCTTCACATGGTCAAAAACAATGATCCGATCGCAAAACATAAATCTTATATCATCCATTTGGAGATCATCCACAGGATGCTGAGGTAACTTCTCATAATATTGCAGCAGATCATATCCGAAAAATCCGATAGCCCCTCCAGTAAATGGAGGCATTTCATCAAGTTTAGGACTACGGTATGAACGGAGTAACGCTTTAAGCTCCTCAATCGGCTTTCCGTATAGTTGCTTCTTCTCTCCGCCGACTTCAACGTTAATTGCACCCTTTTTACCGGATATCATCAAAAAGGGATCGCTGCCGATAAACGAATACCGTGCCCATTGTTTTCCACCCTCTACACTTTCAAGCAAGAACGCGCGATCACGTTCAGCGAAACGTTGGAATAACCGGATAGGTGTTTCCATATCCGCGAGCAGTCGCTTTACAACAGGAATCAGATTATAATCCCGCGACAGCTTTACCACCTCTTGAACACTTGGATTCGTCATTGTTAGATGCCCCCTTAGATATATGAATGGTTCCGAAATACAAAAAAACCCTCTACCGAAGTAGAGGGTTTGTGTAAGTAAGTATATGTTTTTGAGCATGGATTAGCATAATTATGTAGTGTTTACAGACTTATCCCTAAATAAGATATATCACTGATGATAAATAACTTCAGTGCATATCAAAATAAAGAATCTGCTTACACGGTACATGCTAATCTAAAAAAACTTCTCGTACTCTGCTCAACTATACTCATCTCAACTCAACTAAACTCTTCTATACTCGGCTAAATACACTATACATGATGACAAGGGTCATTGACAACCCACAACTATAATTTAAGACTTGCTCTCTGATAAATCCGGACGTAGCTTCTGAGCCTCATTCAGATAAACGTGGCGAATCTCACGCTGCGATTTATCCGTATTAATCTGTACCATCAACCGGATACACATTGGTAAGCTTCCTTTAACCGGGATTTCAGTTGAACACATAAGTGGAACCATTTCCCAGCCCTCAATCTCACGAATAGCTCTTGCAGGAAATGTAGCATCCAGATCATTGGTCATCGTAATCCATACATTGCTTATATTCTCAGCTATAACATCATTACGTTCTACGATCTCCCGCAGCAATATAACGGTCTCGCGTAAAATCTCTGCCTCTTCGTTCTTAGTCACGGTTGTTGCTCCGCGAATTCCTCGGTTTACCACGGTCATCCCTCCTTCTTAAGCTCTGCGAGAACCTCTCGCACAAGTGACTCCTGGACATCGTTCACAATGCTTACAGAGCCTATGGAATCAGGCACGATAAAGGTCATCTTGCCTTCTTTGAATTTCTTATCATGCATCATAGCGTCCATCAGTTCATCTTCATCATACTCGGAAGGAAGCCGTACAGGCAGTGACAGCGCGGTCAGCATAGATACTGTATCCTCATATATGGAAGTATCCCGCCCAAGCTTCGCAGCCAATAGTGCTGAACCCGCCATCCCAATCGCAATCGCTTCTCCATGCAGAAACACACCATACCCACCAACTGCTTCAATGGCATGTCCGATCGTATGTCCAAGGTTTAAGATCGCCCGAAGTCCATGCTCACGCTCATCATTCGCCACTACATCTGCCTTAATTGCACAGCCACGCTCTAAAGCATAACCTAAGGCTTCGACATTCAGCTCTAGCAGCTCTTCGGCATGATCACGACACCAATATGCGAACTCTTTGTCCACGAGGAGACCGTGCTTTACCACTTCAGCCAGACCTGATGAAACTTGCCGTGCTGGAAGAGTACGTAGTGTATCCAAATCGTAGAGTACCATTGACGGTTGATAGAAAGCCCCTATCATATTTTTGGCTAATGGATGATTGACCGCCACTTTACCACCCACACTACTATCATGCGCTAGGATCGTCGTCGGAATTTGCAGAAATCCGATTCCACGCATATAGGTTGCTGCTACAAATCCTGCTAAATCGCCAACCACGCCGCCGCCTAAAGCTAAAACCGCTGAATTGCGGTCTAATCCTGCTTGAATTGCGGTTGTCATGACTTCTTCATACACGGCTAAAGATTTAGAGGCTTCACCTGCCGTCATTATGTGACTAACCACTGTATAGCCGTGAGAACGCAAAGCTTCTTCAAGAGCCGGCAAGTACCTTGGTGCTACTTCAGTATCACTCACTACTAACAGTGGACTACGCTCCGAAAATCCAGCCTCAGCACAATAATGGGCGATGTCCTTTAGTAAACCACTACCGATATGAATAGGATACGAGCGGTCGCCCAAATCTACATTAATGGTACGCATAATTAGTAACTCTCCAGCTGTGATAGGTAATTTTCATAGTTCGCTTTAATTTCTTCCAGTGAGTCGCCACCGAATTTATCAAGGAATGCTTTAGCGATTTCCCAAGCCACTACGTTTTCCAGAACAACACATGCCGCTGGAACTGCACAAGCGTCGGAGCGTTCAACTTGCGCTGTAAATGGTTCTTTCGTGTCAATATCCACACTTTGAAGCGGTTTATAAAGGGTAGGGATCGGCTTCATGACCCCGCGAACTACAACAGGCATGCCGTTAGTCATACCACCTTCAAAACCACCTAAGCGATTACTTGCACGGTAGTATCCTTTAGAAGCTTCATACATAATTTCATCATGGACTTGCGATCCACGCAATTTACCAGCTTCAAACCCAATGCCAATTTCAACGCCTTTGAATGCATTAATCGACATTACCGCCCCAGCGATTGCTCCGTCAAGCTTCCGATCAGACTGTACATAACTGCCAAGTCCTATAGGAAGTCCTTCGACGATACATTCAACGATTCCACCGATGGAGTCGCCCTCTTCCTTAATCTGATCTATGTAAGCCTCCATCTTCTGTTCCGTTTCTTTATCGACAACTCTGACAGAGGACTGTTCTGTCCGCTCAATCAGCTCATCGATAGGCAGATCGTTTGCAGGCGCTTCAATTTCACCAATACGAATAACTTGCCCTGCTACTTTCACGCCAAAAGCTGCAAGCAGCTGTCTGGCTACAGCGCCACATGCGACTCTGGCTGCTGTTTCGCGGGCACTGGAGCGCTCCAGTACGTTACGAAGATCCGTATGGTTGTACTTCAATCCGCCATTCAGGTCTGCATGACCAGGACGCGGCCGATTTACGCGGCGTTTTTCTTCGTCACTGCCAGGAATAGGCTCGATATTCATGATGTTCTTCCAGTGGGTCCAGTCTTTATTCTCTACTACCAAGGCTACTGGAGCACCTGTAGTATAGCCATGACGCACTCCACCTACAATTTGTGCCGTATCTTTCTCAATCTGCATGCGACGTCCACGTCCATAACCCTTTTGTCGACGCTGCAATTGAAAATTAAGCTCTTCAAAATCCAATGTCAAGTTACTTGGCAATCCCTCAATAATGGCCGTAAGCTGGGGGCCGTGCGTTTCCCCCGCTGTTAAATAGCGCAAACTCATGCTGCGTTCCCCCTTCTATACTTTTAAACTGTAAACCGCTAAAATCCTAATGATCTTTGCTCATTATAGTATAGGCAATCCTCTTTGACAAGAAAGGGATCTCCCTAAAACGACTCCATTCGTGACAAAATGAATTGGTTTTTGTGTAAAGAAAAAGCGCCATTCATACTCTATAGAGTGATAAATGGCGCTCCTCGGCTCGGCTCGGTCCGGCACTTGTTAGCTTCCGATCCGCTGACTTGTTGAAGGAAATGTAGACTTACGCTCTTCCAGTTGTAGAAGGCGCTTCAATTGCATTTCTTCTACACCGAGAATTTGCCCGCACTCACGAACGGTAATAAAGCCTCGTTTGTACGCGGCAATGACCTTACTTTTGTCCATCGGTTTAACGATCCTTTCGCTTAGCTTACAGATTCTACTACCCAGTATCACTGAACGATAGCGAAAGTATACCTAAAAAAGTACAGACGAAGGAGCAAGAAGTATTTATTTTTTACGATAGAAAAAGGTTTCCGTCGATTCAAAGCCATATTGCGCTGGCGTAAAGATCTGCTCTGTACTACCTACAAACAAATACCCGCCTGGACGTAAACTAGCCGAGAACTTATGGTAGAGCTTATTCTTCGCCTCTTCAGTAAAATAGATCATTACATTACGACAAATGATAAGATCAAAGCCCTCATCGAACTTGTCCAGCAGTAGGTTCTGTTTACGAAAATCTATGTTTTTCTTAAGCGTGTCACTAACTTTGAATAAAAGACCGTCAGGTTTAAAATATCGCGCAGCAACATCCTTAGGCACATCTTTTAAAGAACGTTCCAGATACAGTCCTTGCTTTGCTTTGGAAAGCGCACCGTCGTCAATATCCGTAGCCAGAATGCCAGTCTGTCCCAATAAATTCTTATCCGATAAAATCATAGCCAGCGTATAGGGTTCTTCTCCAGTGGAACATGCAGCGCTCCACAGTTTCAATCTGCGACCAGATTGTTGTATGTCAGGAAGAATGATATCTCGCAGTACTTCCCACCGATTCGGATTCCGCCAAAACTCGGAGACATTAATCGTCATTCGGTCCAAAAATTCATAAAATAATTCCTTGTCCTTCATCATTGCGGCAAAAAAATCACTAAAGGTTTGATATCCATTCTTCACACGAAGAGTCGTTAAACGCCGCTTCATCTGCGCTTCTTTATACAGAGCCAGATCAATTCCGGTGCTTTGCTTAACATGATGAATAAACCCGATGTAATCTGAATCTGCTGTTAATGCTGCAACATTACGATCAGACATATTAATCCCCCGCCTCCCGCTTAGCTCCTACATCCAGACTGCGATCTCTTTGTTATAAAGATTCAGTTCATCTGGAGTAAAGAAATTAGCAATTTCTCGTTCTGCACTTTCAGGCGAGTCTGATCCATGAATTAAATTAAGCGGTGTATGGCTGGCAAAGTCGCCTCGAATCGTACCTGGCGAGGCTTCTCCTACCTTCGTCTTACCAATGAGCATACGGGATAATGCTACAACATCATCACCTTCCCATACCATTGCAAACACTGGACCTGAAGTTATAAAAGAAACCAACTCTGCAAAAAAGTCCTTGCCAGCATGCTCCGCATAATGTCTTTTTGCTTGGTCTTCACTAACTGTAATCAGCTTTGCAGCGACCAGCTTAAAGCCCTTATCTTCAAAGCGTGAGACAATACGCCCAATTAATCCACGTTGTACTCCATCCGGTTTGACCATCAGATACGTCTTTTCCATAGAGGCACTCTCCAATTTCCCATTCGTTGGGTTGTTTTGACGCTATCTTAACAGAAACCGCGCTTTCTGGAAACGTTTAATTTCATGATCACCAAAATACTAATAGGCTCTACCTGTTACAAAAAAGGCAATATCGCGTAGATTACGCTTAGTCTTGTTGTTAGGCAACTGATCCAGTGCAGCAAGTGCCTTCGCGATATAACGCGAAGCCAGCTGCTCGGAACGGGCAATTCCGTCTCCAGAAAGAATAAGATCAATTGCACGCCCTACTGTGCTGTGCCCTTCACGAATAGACTTTAACTCCTCAAGAAGCGAAGCTCGCAATCTTTCATCTTCCAGGCTATAAATGACAGGAAGGGTGATGTTCCCTTGCCGCATATCACTACCTGGAGGTTTACCGATTTGCTTTTCGGTGCCTGAGAGGTCAAGTAAATCATCACGAATCTGGAAGGCCATCCCTACATTATATCCATAATTATAAAGTAGACGAGCAACCTCTGGTTCAGCTTCAGCAGCAAGTGCACCTAATTGGCAACTGACTGCAATCAACAGCGCTGTTTTGCGGCGAATCCGCCGCAGGTAATGACGCACACTTTGCTCACTGTTGAAGAAGTCACGAATCTGCTCCATCTCACCGATCGACATTTCAATCATGGCCTTGGACAAAATCTGATGAATTCGCGGATTCTTCAGCTCCGTCGTCATCACCAGTGCTTTCGCATATATGTAGTCACCAGTGTACATGGCAATTTTATCGCCCCATTTGGCCTTAACAGTAAGTTCACCTCGGCGCAGTTCTGCATCGTCAATGACATCATCGTGAACTAGTGAAGCGCTATGAATTAGTTCTAGCGGTATCGCCACACGCTTCAGTTTTTCAAGATCATACTTACCAAATTTCCCACCCATCAAAACAAATACGGGACGCAATCTTTTACCGCCAGCTTTTAATAAATGCAGAGAAGTCTCGGTTAGTAGGTCGTCATCACCCTGTACGCTACGGTACAAATCTTTCTCAATCTGATCCATGTCTCTGTTCAGTAATCCGAATATTTGCAGTCGTTTCATTCCTTCACCCGTGTCAACAGTTTATGACTCCAAATCTCCATCTTCACTGCCTGCGGCAGCAGACCCATCTCATAGGCATAGCGGAAATAGAGGTTCAGACCTTTCTGCTGCCTTTCTCCAAAATCATAGCATAAATTGCGAAAGTACCCTTCCCAATAAGACCTAGTTCCTCCAATTGTCGTACAGGCTGCAAGTACTATAGGATCTAAATCACTTAATCCCCGCAGTTTACTCTCAGCAAAAGCTTCTGTAATCTCCGCAATGGCTTCCGGTTTGTCATTCGCAGCTTTTCGATTCACTGCCCAGACCGCAAAGGTCATCCCTAAGCCCGTCCATTCTTTCCAAAGCTCCGCCAGATCTGTAACGATATACCCTTGATCCTGCCAAGAGGCTTTAATCGCATGATCACCAATGAGTAAGCAGGCATCTGCTTGATGCATCATAGCATCCAAATCAGGATTAGCGCTAATATATTCTGGTTTATTGCCAAAAGCCTTTTCCATTAAAATTTTCAGCAAATTTACCGATGTTGCAGAAGTGTTCGTAACAGCAATCGTACCTGTACCTATCTGTGCAAGAGGCACTCGAGAAAAAAGAAAAATAGACCTCACAGGACCGTCCGCACTTACCGATAAATCAGGTAACAGCAATAACTTATCACTGGCTTCAGCATACGCAAAAGAGGATAATGCACCCACATGAATCGTTCCACGACTCATCCCCTGATTAAGAATGGCAGGTACCTCACTCACCATCTCTGCCGGATATTTCAGTGCAGAGGGATGAAAATTGTGAAATACCGGCCATGAGTTAGTATAGCTGATTTTGCCTATGATGGTGTGGCTGTCAATCTCCATCCTTTCAATCCCCCCATCTGCGAAATAATTGATGTTCAATATTAAAGCTGTCAAGCACTTTACCTACCATGAAATTAATCAGATCATCCATACTTTGTGGCCCAAAGTAAAACGCCGGCATTGCCGGAATGATCCGAACCCCCAGACGGGACAGCTTCAACATATTCTCAAGATGAATTGCATGCAGAGGTGTCTCACGAGGAACAAGGACCAGTGGACGTCCTTCCTTAAGCATAACATCAGCAGCACGAGTCATCAGATTGTCGGAGGTTCCATTAGCAACCGCAGACAATGTCCCCATGGAACAAGGCATAATAATCATCCCTTCCACACGAAACGAACCACTTGCAATAGATGCACCGATATCAGCGACAGGATGATAAAGTAGAGAACCGGGATAACCCTTGAACTTTTCGTTCAAAAAGCCTTCCCGGTCTGATGCGATATAACCTAGTTCTTCTTTAAAAACGCGCCAGCCCGCATTACTTACTACCAAATGAACGGAGTAGCCCAGCGATAGCAACGTTTCGATCAGACGAATACCATAAATAGCACCGCTTGCCCCTGTAATTCCAACCACGAAGTTTTTCGGTTTAGTAAGCGTCATTTTTTGAAATGCACCACCAAGTCAATCAAAGTGAAAGAGAACACCACGATGCTTAGCACGCCGTTCATAGTGAAAAAAGCAGTCTGCAAACGGCTGAGATCACTCGGAGATACAATATAATGCTCATAAAAGAGAATAATATATGCGAGGATCATACCTGCCACATACCACCAGCTTAAATCCGTCAAAAACAGCAGCGATACGAATCCAATCGCCGTAAGAATGTGAAACACTCGGGCAATAACGAGCGCACCCTGGACCCCAAATCGCACTGGAATGGATTTTAAGCCTTCTTTAAGATCAAATTCAACATCCTGACAAGAGTATATAACATCAAAACCAGCCGTCCAAAACACAATTGTGAAGTAGAATACCATTGAAGTCCAATTCACACTACCGGTCACAGCTACCCAGCCGCCCAGAGGTGCTAGCGCAATGGTGAGGCCGAGGATAAGATGGCATGCCCATGTAAAGCGCTTAGTGAATGAATAAATAACAAGAAGGAATACAGCGATAGGTAACAGCTTAGCTGACAAAGAATTCAATTTAAAGGCTGCCCAAAAGAGCAAGAAAAACGAAATGCCTATAAAAATGACAACTTCACCGATCTTAAGTAACCCTGCCGGAATCGCTCTTCCCGCTGTGCGTGGATTCTTGGCATCACTGATTCGGTCTATCAATCGATTCAATCCCATAGCTGCACTGCGTGCTCCAAACATAGCGATTACAATCCAGCCTATTTGACTCCAGGATGGGAGGTTATCATTCATGACAACGGATCCCAGTAAAGCACCCATAAAAGCAAAGGGTAAAGCAAATACCGTATGTTCAAACTTAATCATTTGTAAAAAGATACCGATTTTCTTAAACATTCCCGTTCTCCTTGAGCCCAATATGTAATGCCGCGATGCCTCCGGTCAAGGGGAAGGATTCCACTTTTTGAAGTCCGGTTTCACGGAAAATAGTAGCTAGTTGCTCCCGGTCTGGGAACATTGCCAATGATTCTGGCAGCCATTTGTATTGCTCGTACCTTTTCGCGAATAACTTACCAAGCAATGGAAGTACACGCTGGAAATAAAAGAAATATACACCTTTAAACGGCTGTTTCATCGGCTTGGATAGCTCCAAACATACAACCATCCCACCAGGTTTTACTACCCGCTTCATTTCGTTAAGCACTTGAACAGGATCTGGCACATTGCGTAGTCCGAATCCAATCGTTGCATAATCAAATGCATTGTCTTCAAAAGGCAGCTCCATAGCATTGCCCTGCACTAGCGAAATACGGTCTTGAAGCTTGCGTTCTTCCACTTTACGGCGACCTACTTCAAGCATACCTGCGCTGAAATCCAGTCCGATTACATTGCCAGTCTGCGAGGCTTCCGCCAAAGCAATGCTCCAATCACAGGTTCCACAACATAGGTCAGCGGCCGAATCCCCGCGCTTCATTCCCATCTTCTTCATCGTGAATTTACGCCATGCCTTGTGGCGGCGAAAGCTTAGGATGTCATTCATCAAATCGTATTTTCCAGCAATACTCTCAAATACGGAATGTACAAACTGCTCTTTTGGTTTGCTGTTGTCACCCACAGCAGTTGTCGTTTTTTCCATAGTCATCCCTTAACCCTCCACGGCTGCTTGTCCTGTGACCTTCATCTGCAGGAGAAAACGATCCAGCGCGATCTCTAGCTCTCTAAGTAAACTCTCGTCTTTAACGCTTTGCAATAGTCCCTGAATAGACTGAAGCGATTGATGAAGCTTGTCCGTCAGTTGCGAATCACATTTATATTTCATTTTCAGCATCTTCCATTCCTTCTGATCAAGGTTCAGGTCTTGAAGTTGCTTGCGTTCTTCCTCCGTTGCAGTCTCCATCATCTTCCAGTAGCAATAGCCATTCCCTGCATTCGCAGGATCATCACTACGAAGAAGCTCAATAGCAACGGTCTCGCACTGACTGAATTCTGCCAGCAGTTTCTCCCACAGCTCCACTAAGGAGTTCTCAATCATAGGCGTAAAAGAAAGGAACAGCCGCATATTCAGCTGTACCATGTGCCGCAAGTATTGTTCAGCCGAAAGGCGTATGCCTCTCATCTTCACGTAGAGATTCGCTTTCAAGACATTGAAATCTGCAATCGCCTTACTCAAGATTCCAATCATCTCGATCTGATCACTCTTTGCAAGCAAATGGTAAAACCAGCTACTGAAGTAATCGCCAGCCAGTACCTTCAATTGACGGGAACGCATAGGGTCTCCCCCCCGTCTATCATTCGAACGGTCAATGACCTCATGTGTGTCCAGACCTAGTTGAACAAGCGCTGTCACAAGCGTGTACAACTCTCCGGCACTTCCTTTTGCAGAAGAAGCGTGATTTAGAAAAATATATAACAAATGACCCCGGCCATCAGAAAACGGCGGCAAATCCGTATGCTTCTGAATCATGTCGTAGTCGGTGTAGGGTTTAGCCAGTTGCGGTATGCAGTACGGTTTCATTTCAGCCTCCGAAGCCATTGACATAATAATAATTCGTTTGTTCACAATCTTGTCTATTATATCACATGTTTTTTTGTCACGCACTGTGGTACGCCTGAGTTTCTTTTAATCCATTCAAGGATAAATGAACTGTTTCTTCCAGAGCTCGGTTTCACTAATGCGGAAGCCCGTTTTGAGACGATCCGATATAGGAAAATTACCCGCAGACTGAAGTTCCTCTTGCAACGTATAAGACCACTCAGAACGTCTGATATCACCAGCAAATAGCAGTCGGCGGCTACCAAGCCATTTATCTTCTACCACAATGCGAAGTAGAAGTTGATCCACATTCGAGGTTTCTTGAATAGCAAAGGAAATGGCCTGAGCCATATTTTGATAGAGTTCCTCAGGTTCATGATCGTTCCCGCTCACTTTCAGATCCAGTGACAGAACATGATCTTCCCAGCCTACGCTATCTATGGATAAGGTCAACGGAAGAGCGCCCAGAACATCAACAAGATTGTTATTGTCAAGCACTGTGTTATGGCTGCCAGTAAAAGTCTCCACTGTCCCATTTCTCTGCTGTACGGATGAGTCTAAATCTGCCAGTTTCGGCAAAATAATAGCAGAGGTCGCAGTCAAGAGTAATACCGCACCGATCAACCAGGCTTTGTTCATGGACAGGCCCCCTTATCCATAGTACCCACTTTTTGTGGATATGATCATTCACCCTTACTATATTTTGAAAAAAAGCAGGCTATGCCTGCTTTTCAGCTTTCACTTTCCAATTGTCCATGTTTCGTTAAAATTTCAGCTTTTCCGCGGATTTTCATTGCTGAGGTATGATCGGTAAATTGGGCAATCAACACCTCACCCTTGTCTAGCTTCTCTGTATGATGAAAGCGTGTATCCGTACCTCTAGTTAGCCCAATGACTTGAACGCCATTTTCTTTGGCCTTAACCACAATATAGTCGCTACCTGTCGGAAGCGGATTGTCGCTCGTATTTTTATCCGTCATCGCTGATCCTCCTCTAAACCTAATGTACAGCCTATGCTATTCCAAAAAACAAATGCCGCCTTGGAGGGCGGCATAGTTGTTACTTAAAAAGACTATGGGATTGATATGTAGAAATCTTTATTTGATTCCGTCTTTCAGCGCCTTACCAGGTTTGAATGCTGGTACCTTGCTTGCAGGAATTTCGATTTCTTCACCAGTTTGTGGGTTACGGCCTTTACGTGCGGAACGTTCGCGCACTTCAAAGTTTCCGAATCCAACCAGTTGTACTTTATCACCGCTTTGCAGCGCTTCTGTAATTGCTTCGAAAACCGCATCTACAGCTTTAGTAGCATCCTTCTTGGGAAGTTCAGTTGCTTCTGTAACTACATTGATCAAATCAGATTTATTCATGTTTTCTCACCTCCCTGAGTAAATTTCCGGTATCATACACTGTTTCCGTTTAAACGTAAAATATACGTGATAATCCCGTTTATTACTTAACACTGGCGCCCATAGACCTTGAAGCGCAACAAACTTATAGTAATACAGCCCATCCATAAATTCAAGCAGTTAGATAAAAAAGGAGTAGAAATTATCATCTATACTTGCATAAACATCCCATTCCCATCTAATTTTATAGACCTATAAGACCAGGTTAATTCTTCTTTTCAGAAAAATAATTGAGTCAGATTCACCGTTATTATAGGAACTAGGAATCAAGTTTCGTTATTTTTACGCATAAAAAGAGTGGGATCTCTCCCACTCTTCCAATCTGCTTAAATTTAGTTAGAGAATAATTGCAATAAGCCCGCCTGAGCCTTCATTGATGATCCGGCCTAGCGTTTCTTGCAATTTGTAGCGCGCATTATCCGGCATCATCGCGATCTTGCCTTGAATACCTTCCCTCACAATGGAATGCAAGGAGCGCCCAAAAATATCGGATTCCCAAATTTTAATCGGGTCATTCTCGAAATCCTGCATCAAATAACGAACCAACTCTTCACTTTGTTTCTCTGTACCAATGATTGGTGAGAACTCAGATTCAACATCAACACGAATCATATGAATAGATGGTGCGGTGGCCTTTAAGCGAACCCCGAAACGAGAGCCTTGGCGAATCAGTTCTGGTTCATCTAGCGCCATTTCAGCTAGCGAAGGAGCAGCAATACCATAACCGGTAGTCTTGACCATTTCTAAAGCTTCCGAGAAACGGTCGTACTCCCTTTTCGCGTGTGAGAATTCCTGCATCAGCTGGAGCAAGTGATCCTTACCGCGGATCTCAACCCCTACTACCTCCATTAGAACCTGATCATACAGCTCTTCTGGGGCATACAGATCGATCTCTGCTACACCCTGACCCATGTTCATACCACTTAGGCCAGCTTTATCGATAAAATCATACTCTGTGAACTGAGATACGAGCCGGTCGACATCCCGCAAGCGGCGAATATCTTTTACCGTATCGCGAACGGAGTTCTCATAGCTACTACGCAGCCAGTGATTCTCTCCAAGCACCATGACCCAGCTTGGCAAGTTCACATTCACTTCATGAACAGGGAATTCGTACAATACTTCACGCAGTACACCTGTTACATCCTCTTCGGTCATGTTTGCTGCGCTGAGTGTCATGACAGGAATATCATATTTGATGGCTAGCTCGCTGCGGAGCTGTTGTGCTTCCTCACTGCGTGGGCGAGTGGAGTTAATGACCAGCACAAATGGCTTACCCACTTCCTTCAGCTCTGCAATGACGCGCTCTTCAGAGTCCACGTACGAGTTCCGCGGAATTTCTGCAATCGTACCATCTGTTGTTACTACAACTCCAAGCGTTGAATGCTCCTGAATGACCTTACGTGTCCCGATTTCTGCCGCTTCCTGAAAAGGAATTGGCTCCTCAAACCAGGGTGTAGAGATCATTCGTGGTCCATTCTCATCCTCGTAGCCTTTAGCGCCTTCTACAGCGTAACCCACACAGTCTACCAGTCGAACGTTAACCTCAAGCCCTTCCGCAACCTTGATTTGGACTGCGTTGTTAGGCACGAACTTAGGTTCAGTGGTCATAATTGTTTTGCCTGCTGCGCTTTGCGGAAGCTCATCCACAGCTCTTACCCGATCTGCCTCATTCGTGATGTTAGGCAGGACAATTGTTTCCATGAAGCGCTTGATAAATGTCGATTTCCCCGTGCGAACCGCGCCGACGACGCCAAGATAAATGTCTCCGCCGGTACGCTCGGCAATGTCCTTGAAAATATCCACTTTTTCCAAAAGAGATCCCCTCCTCATATTACTCCGAAGAAAAAATGCCTGAAGAGCATCGACTTCGCGTTCCGCCGGTAATCTGACCCTTGCAGGACATCAACCGGACTTATCGTATGCCCGCCCGAAGCCTAGCTGCTTTCGACCGGGACGTACTTGCCCCGCGCTAAACTCCGAATGCTCGGACATGCATTTGGACTAGTATCATCATATGTATCCGGAACGAATTTATGACCCATAATCGCGCATTTTGCAATGTAATTTCTAAAAATTAGTTGTGCGCGCCGCAAGGCGTCTGACGCCCGGAAGCTTACTCATCCATCATATGAGATAGGATTTATTGATAGAACTATTTTAGTGGATATGCATGAAGGAAATTTTAGAGTATGTCATCTACATCCTTTTGCCTCTAATTTTATACGATTACGATTTTTTCATGAATTATTTCTAGCTTGAGCTGAATCTCCTTTCTTACCATCATTTCTAGCAATCCAGTCTTACGCGCTATGACAATTGAGCTTCTGTTAAGGCCCAAAACAATAAAAAACGCCTAATTCCTCGGATAAAACCGAAGCCTAGACGCTCTTAAACTTTAACTTTTACTTTTACTTTAACTTTTACTTTAACTTGGAGGCTGCGGAATAGGCTGATTGTTAATCCATAGATACGGCAAAGACTTCACGGGCACGTAATAGGAAGCTTCCTCCAAATCTAGCCGTAAATCTTTTTTCTCGTCATGTTCTCCACCATTCTTATCGATGGCAGCCATAATATCAAAGACATAATCTACATAGACTGTTCCAGCCTTATCCATGATGAAATCAAGAACCTGACCTGAATAGACGCTAGTTAATGATATGGAGCTTGTTCCTGCCTTCTTAGGATCAATGGTGTATAGTCCTGGATATAGCTCATCAAGTATGGGTAAAGAGCCGTCATGAGCTGATTTATAACGATTAATCTGACGCTGAACATCATTCACCTTCTGGACGGTAACAAGATCCATAACCTTAACAACAGGATCGCTTTCCTCATTCAAAATAAGGAAATAAGCGCTTCCGCCCTGTTCAAAAGCCGTAGCCGGAATATCATCCAAATATCCTTTATTGTTCAGCTTGCCCAGGTCTATCCGGAACTTCTCATATCTTGGAGTAGTTTCATCCGCATTAAGGATCGGAAGCACACCTTCCTCTTGTTGAAAATCATCAACGGCTGCTTGTATCCGCTTAACACTTTCTCGATAATTAACGCTGGCACGCTTTTCTTCTCCAGGATAAAGACATCCCGAAAGAGTAAGAGCGATTGACACCACTACCAGAAAAAGTCTTGCTCCTGCCTTTAGTTTCTTCTTTCTTCGTATAAACTCCAACCGAGTCCCTCCCACGGTGACAACCTAGCACTACCATAGCTCATCTTCTTCCCCACGCCGCGCAGCTTCAAGCTTACGGCGTACAGCAGCCTTAAGCGGATCTTCTGGCACCTGAACGGTCACATCGCTCCATACGGCAGCCTGACAGGCCAGACGCACTCCTTCTTCTAACGTAGTTCCAAGCTTACGTCGTTCAATATCCCCTGGCGGTCTCAGTGCTGTGGCCTCTTCATTCGCAATTTTAACCTTGCACATCAGACAGCCTGCTTTGCCACCACAGCGAGTGGTAATCGTCACTCCGGCTTTACGGGCTGCCTCCAGTAACGAGATACCGCGATTCACCACAGCTTTACGACCTTCAGGTTGAAACATAACGGTGACGCCATTTTGCGATTTCATGATGGTACTTCCTTCCTCAACATTATGTAACTGTTTACATAATTGAAACAACTCCGCCCAATAGGCCAACTAACATGATGACAAACGCAAGGATTGACAGCAGTGCTTTAAGCAGTCCCTTTGTTTTGCTCCGAGCAAAAGTTATCAGAAATACAGAGAGTCCCATAATCAGCATTGCAATCAGAGACAACCACATTTTTGTCATCGGATCCAAGGTCAAAGCCCCCATTCGCCTGTAATATATTAGGGATTATTATATCATGACCTTATCCTATTCTGTAAAAAAACATCATTTTTTATATATTATTATTAAGATATTTTAGCTGCAAGAGCTTTACAATAAATAAAAAAAGAGCAAAAGATAACAGAATCTCATGGATTCAGAATCTTTTGCTCACCCAACCTGAAGCTATTTTTTAAGCATCATTTTCATTAAAGACTCCATTGTGCCGGAACCTGCGCCGCCTTTTTTGACGGCATTAATAATTTCCTGCACAGTAGCTTCGCTGACCGGCACTTTCGCCATCGATGACACCTGCTTAATTAACTGGCGGAGCTGGGCTTCATTCTGCGTAGTTCCTGGTTTGACCGTACTGGCTAGCTTTTTAACGGCACTTTCCGTAATGTTCTTGCCCGCCTTTTTGTTAATGGCGTTCAATGCATCCTTGGAAAAATCTCTGTTCACTTTTCATCCCTCCTCCGTCAATCCCCAATACAACATATGAGAATTTGCGGAAAAAGGTGAACAGGATCAGGAATGCCACTGCTCCCAAGTTTCCTGAGATATCGCCTCAAGCTCAGGTTTACGATCACGGCCCATCAGAGCTTCGACAGCATTTCGTGGACTTCTACCTTTAAAAAGGACATGATAAATTTGATCTGTAATAGGCATTTGGACCCCTAGTTTGATGGAAATGGCATAAGCTGCCTCCGTGGTACGAATACCTTCGACAACCATTCCCATCGACTCTAGCACCTCATCCAGTGGTTTCCCTTGCCCGAGCATAAAGCCTGCACGCCAGTTACGGCTGTGCTGGCTCGTAGCAGTCACTACAAGATCGCCAACACCTGCAAGCCCTGCAAAGGTCAAAGGATTCGCTCCAAGCTCGACTCCCACCCGAGAAATCTCGGCCAGTCCACGTGTCAGAAGCGCCGCCTTAGCGTTATCCCCAAATCCAAGACCATCGGATAGACCTGCACCGAGTGCAATAATATTCTTTAGTGCACCGGCAAGCTCTACTCCTACCTGATCACGGTTCGTATATACACGAAAATCATTGTTTATGAACAATTCCTGTGCTTCAGCAGTACGCTTATCATCAGGTGAAGCCACAACAACTGTAGTAGGACACAGGCGCACTACTTCCTCTGCATGACTCGGTCCGGAGAGAACGACAATCTGCCCTTCGTCACAGCCGAGTTCTTCAGCAATAACGATGGACATCCGTTTCTTGCTTTCAGTCTCAAAGCCCTTCGTAGCATGAACGCATAGCATTTCATCCTTCCAGAACGGCTTCAGACTGCGAGCAACCTGCCGCATACCTGAAGATGGGGCTACAATAACAACCGCTTTAGAACCGGAAACTGCGGTCTCCATATCGGTGGTTGCAATGATGTTTGCGGGCAGGGAAATCCCAGGTAAATACTTATTATTGATATGAGAACCATTGATCTCGGCAGCTTGATCAGAGTTACGTGTCCACAGATAAACTTCCGAGTGATTCGCAGCCAGCACACTTGCCAGCGCAGTTCCCCAGCTCCCCGCTACTAGTACGGTTACTTTATCAGACAACACGATTCCCTCCTTTTACTTTTGAGCCGATCTTGTTCTCACGACCCTCTACAATCTTAACAATGTTCGTCCGGTGCCGCCAGAAGGCAAAAACCGCGATGATAATACTGGTCCAGAGCACAGGCTGTGTAAATCCTGTCAACAATAGAAAGACCGGTGTCAGCGCGACAAAAATCAACGAGCCAAGTGACACGTAACGAGTGATAAAGATAGATCCTATGGCGATGACACCGGCGAGCAGTGCAGGCCATAAACACAGTGTGGCCATAACACCGATCGTAGTAGCGATGCCCTTTCCCCCACGGAAACGAAAGTAAAGCGGCCAGTTATGTCCGACAATGGCAGCGATTCCGCAAAGAGCAGCAACCCAGGTTCCCCAGCCACCTACCCAAGTTCCTAACCAAACTGCAGCAACACCCTTCAGTACATCCAGCACTAGCACAGATATCGCAGGACCTTTTCCCAGTACACGCAGTGTATTGGTAGCCCCCGCATTGCCGCTCCCATATTGACGGATATCAATTCCCTTTAGTAGCTTGGCGAACAGCACACTAAAGCTGACAGAACCAAGCAAATAGCTTACAACGATAACCAGAAGTTCAAGCGCCACACTTCTTCTCCCCTAACCTTCGTTTTCGGATTTGCGCCGTGTAAAGAGACGGATTGGCGTTCCCTCGAAATTAAACGCCGCGCGGATTTTATTCTCCAAGTAACGTTCATAGGAGAAGTGCATCAGCGATGGGTCATTCACGAACACCACGATCGTCGGTGGCTTCACCGCAACCTGCGTTACGTAGTTAATACGTAAGCGACGGCCTTTGTCAGTCGGAGGAGGGTTAATCGCAATAGCATCCGATACAACATCGTTCACCAGATGCGTAGTAATGCGTAGTGCATGCTGTTGAGATACATGCTGTACCACTGGTAGCAGTTTTTGCAGGCGCTGTTTAGTTAAAGCCGACAAGAAGACAACCGGTGCGTAACTCATAAACAAGAAATGGTCACGAATCTTAGACTCGAAATTCTGCATAGTCTTGTCGTCTTTCTCAATGGCATCCCATTTGTTCACAACAAATATAGAGGCTTTACCGGCTTCATGTGCATATCCAGCAATATGCTTGTCCTGGTCGATGATGCCCTCTTCACCGTTAATTACAACGAGAACCACATCAGCCCGTTCAATCGCACGCATCGCACGCATAACACTGTATTTCTCAATGTTCTCATATACCTTGCCTTTTTTGCGTATACCTGCAGTATCGATAAGCACATAACGTTGTCCATCACGTTCAAAAGGCGTATCAATAGCATCGCGAGTAGTACCTGCAATATCACTAACGATAACGCGTTCTTCACCCAGAATTGCGTTAACCAAAGAGGACTTACCTACATTCGGACGGCCAATCAAAGCTACACGAATGACATCGTCATCATATTCATCATCTATTTTCTCTGGCAGACGTTCTACGACAGCGTCCAATAAGTCACCGAGTCCTGTACCATGACTACCGGAAATTCCGATTGGATCTCCAAAGCCTAGGCTATAGAACTCATAAATATCATCTGCACGCTTCATATTATCCACTTTATTGATAGCAAGAACGATCGGTTTACCTGAACGGAACAGAATCTGAGCTACCTCTTCATCTGAATTCGTCACACCACTCTTCGCCTCACACATAAATACAATAACATCCGCTTCTTCAATCGCCAGCTCCGCTTGAACGCGGATGGATTTCAGAATCGTGTCATCTCCATCAATTTCAATACCTCCGGTATCAATCACACTGAACGACTTACCGTTCCAATCTGAAATACCATAAATCCGGTCACGTGTAATTCCCGGTTTATCTTCTACAATGGCCAATCTATCGCCAATCAGCCGATTAAAAATCGTCGATTTCCCGACGTTAGGCCTCCCAACGATTGCCACAACGGGTCTTGCCATATTCATTCCTCCTGTCATCCTTACGATTCTCATCATAGCAAAAAACATTAAAATTGGCTAACACTCATGTTAGCTTCAATAAATTCTTTCTGTCAGTGGAAAAAGAGAATCGGCGACCCCCCGTATCGAGGGCTCGCCGATTACTTTACCCGTATATTCAAAAAGCAGGATTAGTTATTACCTTTGAATTTGTCCAACTTGTCTCCAAAACGTTCAGCAAGCGTAAAGCTAAGGCCTTCGTTGCTTAGAGAAACGTTAGGGTTATTCAATACTTCTTTAGGAGCTCTGTCTCTGCTGTTGCTGCGTTCAGGTCTAGCAGTAGGTGCTGGAGCTTCTTCAGTTTCTTTGATGCTCAGGCTAACACGTTTCTCGGATGGATTGAAGTCCAGTACTTTTACTTGTACTTCTTGTCCTTCTTTCAATACTTCGTGTGGAGTAGCAATGTGTTTGTGGGAGATTTGTGAAATGTGCACAAGACCTTCCACACCTGGAAGCAATTCAACGAATGCTCCGAAGTTCACAAGACGTTTTACAACGCCTGTTACAACATCACCGATGTTGATTTCGCCAGCAGCAGAATCCCAAGGACCTGGAGCAGCAGCTTTAATGCTCAGGCTGATTTTTCCTTTTTCAGGATCAACCTTAAGTACTTTAACACGTACTTTATCACCTTCAGAAACTACATCAGAAGGCTTCTCTACGTGATTCCAAGCGATTTCGGATACGTGTACAAGACCGTCTACTCCGCCAACATCAACAAACGCGCCGAATTGGGTCAGACGTTGTACAGTACCTTCAATGATTTGACCTTCAGACAGTTCAGCCATAATTTTAAGCTTGTTGGCTTCGAACTCTTCTTCAAGAACTTCTTTAGCAGACAGGATTACTTTGCTGTTCTCACGGTCAAGTTCTTTCACTTTGACGCGAAGGGTACGGCCTTTGTAATCGCTGAAATCTTCAACGAAGTGACGTTCAACCATGGAAGCTGGGATAAATCCACGTGCTCCAACATCAGCTACTAGACCGCCTTTAACAACGTCAGCCACAGTAACTTCGAAAGCTTCTTGGGAAGCAAAGTACTTCTCAAGATCTTCCCATGATTTTTCGCTATCAACAGCACGTTTGGAAAGAACAAGGCTTTCCTTGTTGTCGTTGATGCTAACAACCTTACATTCTACTTCCTGTCCAACTTCTACCGCTGCAGCAGCGTTGTCCAGTTGTACTGCGGACAATTCGCGAATCGGAATCACACCGTCGTATTTATATCCAATGCTTACATAAGCTTGGTTATCTTCAATTTTGACGATTGTTCCTTTCACGGTATCGCCTTTTTTCAGAGAAATGATTTCCAAGTCAGCTTGGTTAGTCACTTCTTCTTCGTTAACGGCAGCAACTTCTTCTACAGCTCCGTTATTTTCTGTCACAGCGGATTCCACCGCTTCTACGGTTTCATTGCTCTCCGTAGCTTCCTGATTTTTAATTTCTTCAGACATGTGATTAGCCTCCTCGATTCAAAACCCCATTTATTTAAACCTGCGTATAGCAGAGTTCAAAACAAGCATTGCTTGGTATTACAAATTACACTTAAAGATAGTATGTTCCAAAAAATAGCGACTATGCCGTTATTTAATCATAGCACAGGACGAAATTTGTGATTCTTTTTATCCCCTAACCAACGGTTGGTATACCCGACTTCTTCATCTCATTGATGCGTTCCATAATGACATCGGTAACAGCCTCGAGAGATTCACTTCCTGCACCGGCAAATTGACTGAGATCTATAGGAGCCCCATAGACTACAACCATCCGTCGAAAGGGTTTGTACTCACCGACAATAGCGGCTGGAACAACTGCAGCACCGCTTCGAAGTGCGAAGCTTGCAGCACCTTTCTTGGCAACTCCGGCGTCAGAGTTACGCGTACCCTCCGGGAAGATACCCATGACATTACCACCACGAAGTGTGTTAAGGGCCGTTTTAATGGATTCTTTGCTTACACCACCACGTTTGACCGGAAAAGCACCCAATTTGTTAATGAGCCAGCCAAGCACAGGAACCTCAAAAAGTTCTGCCTTAGCCATATACTTTACCTGACGGTCTAACTTAATCCCGATAGTCATCGGATCCAGCAAACTAATATGGTTGGCACAGAGCAGCACCCCGCCCTCCTTTGGCACATTCTCTTCCCCCACAATCTTAAGCGGGAAAACAATTGCGTAAATCAAGCGAAGCAATCCTCGGCAAAATACATAAATCATAAATGATTTCTCTCCCCGTCAACATGAGATCTACAATGGGATACAATGGCCTCCACGACTTGATCGATATCCATAAAGGTCGTGTCCAGAAGAATCGCATCTTCCGCACGGCGCAGCGGTGAAATCTCCCGTCCTTCATCCAGACGATCCCGCTGTGCAATATCATGTTCAAGCTGCTGAAGCGTCACCGATTCCGCGTCTCTCAATTCCTTATAGCGACGGAGAGCTCTTTCTTCCACACTTGCCGTCATAAAAATCTTTACTTCGGCATCGGGCAGCACGGTCGTACCGATATCGCGGCCATCCATTACAACGCCTTTGCGAAGCGCCATCTGACGCTGCAAATGACTTAGTCTGGACCTTACACCTTCGATCTTCGAATACTGCGACACAAGGCCGCTAACCTGAAGACTCCGAATATGCGGCGTTACGTCCTCCCCATTAATTAGCACCTTCTGGATGTCTTTTTCCGGAATAAGTTCAATAACCATGTCGTGAACTTTCTGGTTCACTTGATTCTGATCTTCCGGTTCAATGCCTTCTCGGATCATATACCAGGTGATTGCCCGGTACATTGCGCCTGTATCGACATAAATATAAGACAGCTTCTGGGCTACCAATCGGGCTACAGTACTCTTGCCTGCCCCGGCAGGTCCGTCGATGGCGACGTTAATTCTGTCGTAAGTATGTGTACCCTGCCTATCCAACGGGGCATTCCTCCTCAAACACTCTTTCATAAAAAAAGCATCTAGCGATGTTAAGTTCGTTCCTGCAATATCAAGGAGCACATACAAATGGATATGCTTGATGATATTATCAAGAAAAAAGCAGGCATTGCCTGCGACTTATAAAATTATACCACAGTTTATACTTCAGTGCAAAATCAGAACGCTTAATAGAGCTAAGAAAAATGCCTATCGGTTGCGGAAATCAAACTGTCGTTCAAAGCAGTAACGTATTATTTTCTGACGTTCATTATCCGTAATAGCCACAAATTTCAGCATGGCCAACTGGCGCCCATTTTCAAGCTTTTTAATCCGAACCACTTCACCTTCAAAGTCCACATGCTCAATACTACCATTTCGATAAGGCACTAGAACCCAGCAGAATAGTTTCGCTCCCACCTCGAGCTTCACTTGGTGATCCACCAAGAAAGACGTTCCTCCGCCGCCGATATCATCTGTACGTACAAGGAATCTTTTGCCAAAGCTATCCTTCACAGCTAATTCAAGATCTGCATTCACCCGAAAAAAGCTTCGTCTCTGAATTTTGAAAATCGAATCCGCCTCTGGTTTTTGTATCCGGACCATACGAATAATATCATCTTTAAACCCGAGAACATGAGTATTAAAGTAGTTTTTAATGCCACCCTCAGTTATAAAATAAACCGAAAGCTCGTCCCCCATAAAAAGTCGTTTCAGACGACCGTTACTCTCCTGCATAGGAATTTCAATCAGGAATGCGTCGTCCTCTGTCTCTGCAATTCTCGATCTATATTCAACTTCTGCTTCAGCAGCGTCACTGGAAGCAACCTGTATGTATAGATATTCATTAATTTTAGGATACAAAGATGTCACCGCCAAATCAGTATAGTTAACAATGATTATAGCATGGGAATATCACCCAATGAGATAAATATTATTTGAATTTTAAAAATAAAACAGGGGGCATCCAAATAATGGATGCCCCCTGTTTTTTCACTTTTGTTCTACCCCTGAAGAAGGCCTGATTTCTTCCACAGACTCTTCGATGCCATCGTCCGCATTAAGATAAATACGATACTGAGTACCATTTACCTCTCCGCCAAATTCGTAAGTCAAAACTTCTACTGAGTCATCATTTTTAATCCAAGCCATGCGATGGTAATTCTCATTGAAATCCGAATTCAGAAATTTCTTCACTTCCGCAAGGGTCAGCTTTGGCTTTGGAATCTTGCGATTGTCTTTATGCTCATTGACATATTCGCTAGCCTCAAATCCAACCGTTGTCCCAGTATCAAGTCCAATACGGATCGTCATTTTCTCAGGATAAATCAATACATCATTTTGGCTCGTTACAAAGGTTAAATTCCCGATATTATCATAACGGTCAGCATTAACCGCAGTCATATGAGGGTATCCTTTTTTCTTAAGAAACTGCTCCGCCTTGATAACTGCTTCTTCTAGGGTTACCTTAGCAGGTCCTATCTCACGGTTATCGTAATAAGAGATCAGTAAACCACCATTTTTGGTGAAATCCATGCTGATAATCTGCTTATTATTCGAACCACTGACTGTAGCCGTATAAGAAGGCCACTTCGTATTTTTGCCGTGTTCTTTCACATCTACTTTAGCATTCGAGCCTGCATTAGCAAACTTAATGGCTTTACGTTTGATATCTTCAACTGAAACAGGAGTGCCTCCGAGCATTTTTACAGAGCGTTTATCATAAATGCTTGCAACTGAAGGCCCCCAATCCAGGTCAGGGTAACCTTCGACACGTTTGTCCACCGACTTGAAGCCGTCAATAATCGAATTATCTTCTGCCTTATTCTCTGTAGCCAATGCGGTTTCAACATCCATCCAGCGTAAACGGCTACCAATCACTTTATTCTGAACATCCTGCAAATCTTTTGAGATTTCTCCAGAGCTCTTATACAATGCTTTTAAATTGCTCAATTCATCATCTGTCAAAGGCTTCTTAGCGTAATCACGAATCCCAGCTTTATAAGAAAAGTTTGAGATTTTGGATAGAAACTCCTCCGTTTTGCTAAATGGCAGTAATGTGAGCGGCAACTGATTAATTTCATTTTGCGCCTCACTGGTCATCCGCCACACATTAACAAGTCCTTTGCGGTGCATCCCGTTAGAAGCGGAGTTAACAGCTAGTGTGTTTCCCAGCTCTCCATGAAGACGCTCCACATGGTAAGACAAATCATGAAAGGCACGCTGATACTGGTTCTCCGCCTTGATTAGAATCGCATTCTTCTCCTGATTCTCCTGATAACCCCACACGAGCGCTCCAATTAACAGCAGCGCAGTCAGCGGGAACATTACAGCACTTAATCTTTTGTACATAGGGCTACAAGACTCCTTTCGATAGCTTATTGGCGTTAGTTTGACAATAAACTAGGAGTCTTATGCACCCTTCTGTAACACAATATAACTAAAGTGTTTGAATAGAGGGATTTCACTCCAAATTTGCATAGCATAGCGCTTATGCTCTTTCTTCAATTTCAAAGCCACTGCTATTACTGCAAAGGCATTGCTTAAAGCCAGTTTGAATTACACCCTGCTCTTTTATCCCTCTTAATATGTAGGTCTCACCGCATCGTTTGCAAAGTATACGGACTTTTATACGCAAAAAAAGACACCTCTCTCCTCTCTGGAATCTCCCGCTAAGGAACAATCCTTTGAATATAAGTGTGTCCATCTCAATTATAGGTTAACCTCTTCTTCACGTTTCAGAAAGCGGAACGGGGATCGGCTATTCGCCCTATCCACTTTCCCCATCCCTCCGTACCATAGAACAGCCATCAGAGGAACAATAAACCATATCCAGTAGTTAGCTGTCGTACTCAAAATAAAGTCATAAATCCCATGCCACAACCATGGCAGCAAGATAGAGATTAACAGAATCCCTTTTGTTTTAACTCCTTTTGAGAACTTGGCTCTCCCTAAATGATAGCCCATGATTACACCAAACATAGCATGTCCAGAAACCGGAAGTAGTGCTCTCAGAAACATGGAACCGATTGATGCATTGCTATACCAAGCGTACATTATATTTTCTATTGTTGCGAAGCCGAGCGAAATCGCTACGGCATATAGTATCCCATCATATGGCTCGTCAAATTCGGTGTGATTGTAAATCATATGGTAAAGCACAAACCATTTTAGACATTCTTCCACGCCAGCGGATATGAGAAACGACTCCACATAAGGACCGCCATTCAGCCCCAGCATTAGTCCTCTCTGAATGATCATAACAGGGAAAACAATCAGAAGGCCTAGCAGGAACACCTTAATAACGATATGAAGCGGTTCTTGATCATACTTATCTTTCAGATAAAAAAAGGTCAGCAGAGCAAGTCCCGGCGCTACTGCCGACGAAATAACCGATAACACGAGCACCGAAAAACCTCCCTATATCCCTAGCGCCTAATTCTGCTGATTACAGCAAGGCAAATTACAGCTTTAACTCAAGAATAACCGCCATACCATCAAGAACAACACTAGGGCTAATCAGCTAAAATGATGCGTATCAGCCCTATCATGCTATTTAATCCTGACGCTTAAAATGAGTACACAATAACTGGACTGCATTCTCCGGCATTACTGTCTTCCCGTATTCATCGAGAACAGCTTCAGTAACCGGTGAGGAATCTCCAAACTCAGCTAGTACACCAACAAGACCTGACAACGCCGTTTCTTCAAATTCCTTAGGATCGAAGTACAGATACCATTTATTGTTATAAGAATACAGTTTCCCCTGGGAAGTAATATTACCAATGAGCACATGGGCCGCTTCAACAAGAACCTCGAAATCGCGGAATGCATATACAATGGAGTCGCTTTGTTCAAGAGTAACTTCCATTTCATAAATCTCTTCTGGCAATTCTTCTTCCCCGGACGCACCGTACTGATGGTGATCATATTTTCCTCGGGTCACTATAACGACCATGCCTTGGGCGGGCAATGCGAAAACTTCTACGGCAAGCGGACCGGTAGCATCAAAACCTAATTCACTATATGCTTGGTCCATCATCTCCGTAAACAGGTCATGAACCTTAGGAACTTCCTGCCACATGTCTTCCTTCTGGATGCCCCGCTCGCTCAGGTCGTCAAAAGTGAGGAAAATCCGTATCTTATCTTGACTTAATCGCTCTATTCTCATGACAGGATCCTCCTTTTGCAAGCTCATTTATTATAATGTATGATGAGTCCCGAGTAATGAGCCAAAAATGGTTACTATGTATGTATGTTATCATTTTGCAGAGATAAATGCACGAAAATAAATATATAAAATCCTCTTAAAGCATTACCACTACTGAAGAGCTTATTCTAATTCATAAACCATTTTCAAGCCCTTGAAAATAAAAAAAGAATCATTCTGCGGAATATTTCATCCTCAAAATGATTCTGAAGGAGTCCTTTACGGTTACAATCCCGGTATGGCAGTATGCGTTTCTTTAAGAATCTGCTCCACTTCGCTCTTCACTTCAGGATTGTTGCGAATGAAATCCTTCAGTAATTTGAGATTGGATTCTTTTGATTTTACCGGTGATTCCGTTTTATGCTCAGAGGTTCCGCTGTTCGAACCATTACTTTGAGCATTGCTGCTTGTATTGCTGCTTGAAGCAGAAGTGTTTCCAAACCCTGTTGTAGCCATACCAATTATTTTTTCTTTTGCTTTATCTGCAGCTCCACTCATGGAACCGCCCGATTGCCCCAGCGAAGACATTACAGCATTCCGCTTTTTGGACATAATCATACTGGCTGCCACGCCCATCAGCACCCCACAAAAAAATGACGAAGTATTCATATTTTCAGCCTCCTTGTATGGTAAAATCATGTTTAGTGTTCGCGGAAAGATTGCCGCTCATGCAACCTAATAAGAAGAAAGCGAGTTGAAAAAAGTGGGTAAAATGACATCAGTGCTCCTACTGGCTACCTTACTGCTGACAGCCTGTGGCAACAGCGGTGCAAATGGAAAGACAGCGGAGGATGCAAACACCACAAACAATACACCTACGGCGGCAGCTACACAGAGCTCAGAAACAACAGCGCCTTCCCCTGAAGTAACAGCCAGCCCTACTCCTGGAGCGACAGCAGATGGAGGAACTACAGGTAATAATACAGCCAGTAAGGATCAAGCCTCCGCTGAAATTCCACTGCTGTACCATATGAACAAAAATTACGACATCGTCCCAAATGAGGAAACTACAAATAAAAAAGTTGTGCTGCTCACTTTTGACGACGGTCCCAAAGATGCAGACATGATTAATCCGTTAATGGATGTTCTGGACAAACATCAGGCCAAAGCGATCTTCTTCGTGAACGGGTACCGTGTTAAAGCGCATCCCGAGCTTCTAGAGTTAATTCATAACCGCGGAGGAGTTATCGGCAACCATAGCTGGGATCATATTGTATTGAAGGACAAGTCTTACACTGAGGTCAAAAAGCAAATCGAAGACGTTCAAAATGCGGTCAAGGAGATTATCGGTGAAGCCCCTCAGTTTTTCCGTCCTCCACATGGTGCTGGCGGAGATGTGGGCAAGAAGATTTCCGCTGAGAATGGGATGTTGTATATGACCTGGTCCAATGGATCGCTGGACTGGGAAATGAAAGAAAAAGAAACCGGAAAAACAGATAAGTTAATCAAAAATGTGACGGACCAACTGCATTCTGGCAGTAATATTCTGATGCATGAGCTGCCTTGGACAGTCGAAGCGTTGGATAAACTGCTTACTACTCTTGAAGGCAAGGGCTATAGCTTTGTAGACCCTCGCAGCATTGAACTTAAGATGCGCTAATTCCTAAGTTGGACAAATAAAAACAGGTAATCACCTAGAGGGAAAGGAGATTACCTGTTTTTATGTCCACCCATTCAACTGTACAAAGACAACTTTTTAATGTTTCTCTTTACGGAGTGTAAGCACGTGCATCTCAGCAGGACTTCCCCAGCGGATCGGCAAGTGTGAAGTTCCAAACCCTCTGCTAATCAGCAGCTTCGCATCCCTTCCTGTCCCATCCCTTCTTGGCCATTGAAATATTCCCGCATCATATTTATGATAGAAATTTTCCACATGTCGTTGACCCAAAAAAGGAAGAATGACCTGCCCTCCATGCGTATGGCCTGCTAATATCAGATCCGCTGGCACACTTTGACGTTTGGACAACCAGAGCGGATCATGAACAAGAATGATACGACAAGTGTCATCTATTGAAGAAGCACGTGACGCTAATCCAGGTAATGAACGATAAGAAGTGTTTCCTCCCTTTTTCGGGAAATCCACTCCCGTTAACCAAAGAAAAGCTCCCTCACGTTCAATACGCACATTCTCATCTATTAACAGTTTTGCTCCACTGCCTCGAATAATCTGATCAACTAGTGAAATATTAGCTCGATAATCATGATTTCCATGTACTACATAGGTAGGAGCAATAGAAGTAACTAAAGTCATATTATCAGCCAGTCGATCCAGAGGACTGTTTTTTTCTGTTAGATCACCGCCTAATAATACAGCATCCACCTCTCCCTTTAACGGAGTCAGTAGTGCTGTTGGAAGGCGGCGGCGATGGATGTCAGTTATAAATAAAATACGAAATCCATCAAACTTTTCTGGGAGCAACTTCAAAATTATTTCCTCGGTAATAATTCTGTTTCTAAAGGCGTTACTCACCATAATCATTGCAATGATTAGCACAATCAAAAGCACAACCACAACCAATTCCCAAATCCAAAAAGTCACCATAAAGTACTCAAAGGCGGTGCCCCTTCGATTCCCCACCAGAGGAGGGCTACCAGCAATATTACAAAAATGAAAATCAGAGAGTTAACAAACATTTTACTAAGCCGAACACGTTCTGATGAATACGTATTTGAACGTGATGGAACAGATTCTTCCTGCTCTTTGTTTCCAGCGTTAGATCCCTTCGCAGAAGCTGCCGGACGGCGCGCTTTCCTTGATAAAGTTGCCGTTGTTGTCCGTGAATGATTACTCTTTCTAGGAGTCCCCTCCGATCGCGGATTCGTTTTTTTACTTTTGCCGGAAGTTTTGCCTTCGACACCACGCTTTTTCTGACGAGACTTCAATCGGCTCAATTCCTCACTCATGATTCCCTCCTGTAGCGGATCACCAGACCAGAGAAAAGGTCGATGAAGAAGTGACATAGTATAGGTGCCCATAAGCTTCCTGATTGGATGTAAATATATCCCAAACCGTAGCTGCTTAAGAATACCCATCCGGTAGGTATAAAGTGGCGCAAATAACGAACATGAATAAGAGCAAACAAAATACTTGTCCAATAAGGACCAATGGAATACTGAATGGCTCCTCTGAACAGAAGCTCTTCACAGATCGATACCATTGCTGCAATTACAACAATGTGCCATACGGGCCGATTTCGAAATAAAAGGTCGTTTATTCCCCCGTCATCCATACTTTCTTCAGGTACAATATGAGTCAATAAATAATCAACTACCAGCATTACAGCGGCAAGTCCAAGACCCCATGCCACAAAATGTACGTTTTCTGGAAAAATTAATAGCTGAAAAGGATTTCTTTTCTGAAATAATATCCATATCAAACCGATAATTAATGTAAGCCCCTGAGTAATGTAGAGATTGAGGAGCAGAAGACGGTCTGTTAATTGACCTGGCTCTACCTTTTTTATCTTAATCTCGCCAAATTTAAATTTTTTCATCGTGACCTGCCTGTTCTTTGATTTTTTGGGGCAGCTCCGAAAGAGAAACCGTCCATAATGTTGCTATCAATACATAATACATAGGATAATTCCCCCAGAAAAAGGAGCACTTATTATGAGCCAACGTAACTCCCGTACACAAATGTTGTACACTCTATTTTTTTTGTTTTTCCTTATTTGTGCCTTCGCCGCATTTTTCACAGGCGTCAAGGTTGGCGCAGACAAAACGGAAGCTAAATATGAGCAACAAAAGAGCAGTAATGGATATGGATTAGAAGAATTCACGGG
Organism: Paenibacillus pseudetheri; assembly: GCF_924513355.1. Classification (NCBI taxonomy): domain Bacteria; kingdom Bacillati; phylum Bacillota; class Bacilli; order Caryophanales; family Paenibacillaceae; genus Paenibacillus; species Paenibacillus pseudetheri. Next base: position 34,767 of record NZ_CAKMAB010000004.1, on the reverse strand, counting down.
CTCTTACCAACAGAAGGATCTTGTTACTTTCTATCATAACGTATTTTTGCCTTATCGGGAATTCAAGCAGAATTGGAACACACAAGTGGACAAGTTGGCACGCAGTACAGATGCCCGTGTAAATGCAGCAGCTATGAAGAATCTTAGCCTTCTAGCAGATAAACAATATGAAAGAGTTAACCAGGACTCTATTTTTTCCAATTCTCCCTTATTACATCAATCACAGCTGAACATACTCAAAAGCTTAACTTTATTCTCAAAAGCTTCTGGTGAAATAAGTGCAAGTGCATCTGGTGCTGAGACGGCAAAATTGCTGAAAAATGATCCTTATACTGCCGGTGCGGTTAAATTCGGATTGCTCGCACAAAAGAACTTTTATGATTCTATGCTAAAGTGGGGCTCTAAGACAAACCGGAAAATCCCTTCTGATGCTGGTGAGCTAAAGACCATGTCCTTTATACAGTGGAAAAAAATGCCTCTTCTTCAAAAGAACGCATCTATTGCTGATATGATGTTAAATCGCGAAATTTTCGCAGCCTTCGATCCTCAGGACATTACCGCAAAAATAGACGATTTGATACATTCTGGTACAGCCAGTTCATTGAATCTTACAGATGTTCAGTCCTCAGTCACCCTGCTTATTTCTACAGGTGCTATACAAGTAGAGGATTTTACGAAGTGGCGAGAGCAGTACTATAGCAAAGAGACGATTCCACAGCTCCCGTTTTTTTATGAATAGAACCAGTCATTGAATCATAACGAAAAATGAAGTTCACTTCAAGAAAGCCTACTTTCAAAGCCTATTGACACATCTACATTACCGTGTTACATTATGAAAAAATTAATCAATCAAAAAAAACGATGATGGAACAAAGATTCTGGAAGTCTTCAGAGAGCCGGTGGTTGGTGCAAACCGGTGACAAGCAGATGTCTTTAGCGCTCCTGAGATATTGTATCGAACCTTAAAGTAGGTGCAATCGGATCAACTCCGTTACCAGTGTGGCCTTGCAGGCCAATGAGGCTGCTTCTTACAAGTTGCAGTGAATTAGGGTGGTACCACGAAGATAACTCTCGTCCCTTACTACGGCAGTAGTATGGGGGTCGGGAGTTTTTTTAATTTCTAAATCCCTAATCTATACTATCCTTTTGCCCAAAGTTACCGATTCCGCGGCACTTCTGCAAGCAGCTTCTTTTATGCGACACCGCGTTGATCTACTATTATCACATGTTTTTTCTCTACTAGTTCGTGAATCTTCAGGTATTGTGGATTGCCCAAAAAGGCGTCCTCGACATATAAAGCTTTTCAACTTTAAGGGGGATAAGAAACCATGTTTAAAGTATTAGTATCGGATCCAATCAGTGATTTGGGCATTCAGCAATTGATGGACGCAGAAGATGTTGTTGTTGACAAAAAAACAGGACTCAGCGAAGACGAACTCATTGCAATTATCGGTGAATACGATGGCCTCCTTGTCCGCAGTCAAACTACTGTAACAGACAAAATCATCGAAGCAGGAAAAAATCTAAAAGTAATTGGTCGTGCAGGTGTTGGTGTAGATAATATCAAACTGGATGCTGCAACAAAGCGTGGTATTGTTGTAATCAATGCTCCTGATGGAAATACAATTACGACTTGTGAGCATGCTTTCGCAATGATGATGGCTCTGGCCCGTCATATTCCACAAGCTTATGCAAAAACAATCGGTGGAACCTGGGATAGAAAAACATTCATAGGTGTAGAGCTTCGCGGCAAAACTTTAGGTGTACTCGGAATGGGCAGAATCGGTAGCGAAGTGGCTAAACGCGCCAAAGCTTTCGGTATGGAAATTCTTGCTTTTGATCCTTTCCTAACAGCTGAACGTGCTGAAAAGATGGAAGTTAAATTGGCTTCTGTAGACGAGGTTGTTCGCGGAGCAGACTTCATTACTGTGCACACTCCACTTACGCCGGAAACACGCCATATGATTTCTCGCCCGCAATTCGAGGTGATGAAAAAGGGAATGCGCATCATCAACTGTGCACGTGGTGGTGTAATTGATGAAATGGCATTAGTAGAAGCTATAGATAGCGGTATTGTTGCTGGCGCTGCGTTCGACGTATTCGAGAAAGAGCCGCCGCAAGCAGATCATCCTTTCCTGTCTCATCCAAAAATCATCGTGACTCCTCACCTTGGCGCTTCTACGATTGAAGCTCAAGAGAATGTGGCGATCGATGTTTCGGAGCAAGTGTTGCATATTCTGCGTAATGAACCGTTCATTAACGCGGTCAACATTCCTCCAGTGGCTCCAAGTGTAATGAATAAGCTTCAACCTTACTTCACGCTTGGGGAAAAACTGGGCAGCTTTGTTACCCAAATTGCAGCTGCTGCTATCCGTGAGATCCATGTTGAATACGCTGGTGATCTTTCGGATGTAGATACCCAACCACTAACCCGCTACATTGTAAAAGGTGTGCTCTCCCGCCACTTTGCAGAGGACGTTAATATCGTAAACTCCATGCATTTGGCAAAAACACGCGACGTGAACGTAGTAATAACTAAAGCTTCTAAAACTAAAGGCTTTACCAATCTGATTACTGTTACTCTAAAAGCTGATCGTGACCAAGAGTATCTTGTTGCCGGCACCCTGCTGCAAGGTTATGGAGAACGGATTGTTCAAGTGAATAAGTTCCCCGTTGATATTGCTCCTGAAGGTCATCAAATCTTTGTATCCCATAACGACAAAGTAGGGATTATCGGACTTGTGGGTACATTGCTTGGCGAGAACGATGTAAATATCGCATCCATGCAAGTAGGACGTAAAATTGTTGGGGGCGCTGCAATCATGCTGCTGACCGTTGACAAAGCTGTTCCTAAGCATGTCCTTGTGAAGCTTGCTGGTTTACCAGAAATTAATACTGCTGAAGAAATCATCCTTCTTTAATCTATAAAAGGCCATTCCAGAATACACTGGAGTGGCCTTTCTTTTATTTAATGAATCTTTTTCTTCCCTACATTATGAATGATGGGATTATCCTTCCATCAATATCAGTAAAACCATACTTTTCAGCAAGCTTTCCAACCTGCTGCGGCTCACCGGACATAGACATAACCTCTGGATCAGCGGCTAGTGCAGCTACAGCTCGACCAATATATGTCGTCGATTCACTCATTTTCAGTTCCCCAACTTCTTGCCAATGTTCCTCATCTGTATTCATGGCTTCTAGAACCGCTTCTGTTCTCATCCATCCAGGTGAAAGTGAAATAACCGCAATGCCGTCTTCCTTCAACTCCTTCGACAATCCGAAAGCCATACGTAAAAGTGCATTTTTAGAAAGATCATAATAAAAGTTGCCTAAATATTTATAATGATCCCAGAAGGTTGTATGGATAATTAGACCACCAGTTTTTGCCTTGCGCATGAAGGGAATTGCGTAATAATTTGTGATCATCTGTGCTTTCACACCGGCATTAAACATATTGTCCCAATGAGCTGTAGGTAACTCCCAAAAAGGCTTCTGCTCGATAGCTAAATCATTTCCTCCCCATACGTTGTTAACTAAGATATCGAGTCGTCCCTGCTCTTCAGCGATCTGACGGATCACTACTTCTGTTTCCTGATCCTTCGTATGGTCACATCGTATTACCGCACCAGAACCTCCACTCTCTTTTATTTCTCTAAGTACGCTATCTATGCTCCCCTTAATATGTTCTGTGGCGGATATATCTGTGGTCCTCCCTGTAATATAGACAAAAGCACCTCTTCTTGCTAATTCTAAAGCGATCCCCTTCCCAGCACCTCTGCTGCTCCCGGTAACTAATGCGACTTTCCCTTTCAATGTCATAGTCCTCAACCCTTTCCACATAAATTCAGATTTCAATATTCTGTAATCATTCCTTACGTTTTATAAGTATAATCCGTATATATGACATCAACTGACATATATAATATAATTAGAAATAATTAATGGTGATCGTTCAATAATTAATACGAGGAGGGACAATAGCCTAATGAGAGCCGACCGTTTGTTATCTATATTGCTTCTGTTGCAAAACCGCGGAAAAATGACTTCTAGAGAATTGGCCCAAACACTCGAGGTATCAGAACGAACTGTGTTTCGTGATATGGAAGCATTAAGTGCTTCAGGGATACCCATTTTAGCTGAACGTGGTCGTGAAGGAGGTTGGATGCTTACTGAAGGGTACCGAACCTCCCTAACGGGAATGAAGCCACTAGAGATTGGTTCACTGCTTCTGTCCGCTGACGCATCTATAATGAAGGATCTGGGGATACAAGATGACTACTCTTCCGCTGTTCTCAAACTAGAGGCTGCATCTTCACATCGAACTAGTAACCCAGCAAATTACCTAAGCGAGCGTATTCATATTGATGGCGCCAGTTGGCATCCTTCGGATGAGACTTATCCGTTCCTCTCTGTACTGCAGGGAGCACTTTGGGAGGACCGCAAAGTAAAAATCACTTATCTCCGGAGCAACGAGACAACGGTCCGTTTCATTGAACCTCTTGGGTTAGTTGCAAAACGCGGCGTTTGGTATATCGTAGCCAAAAGCAAGGATGAACTACGAACTTTTCGCGTGTCCAGATTAGTTAACGTTGAGGAGACTCATGAGTGGTTTAAAAGACCTGATGACTTTGATTTAAAACAGTACTGGGAGGAGTCCACCACGGCCTTTAAAGCAGCACTGCCAAAGTATCAAGTAAAGCTAAGGGTCAGAACATCTGTCTTAAAAGAATTACAGCGAGAAAGATTCGTCTCCGTCCAATTGATAGAGCCAACTAGCAATGCAGAGTGGGTGAACTTAGATGCCGAATTTAATACGATCGAGTCTGCCTGCCAGATAATCCTTTCTTTTAGTCCATCGGTTATTGTACTTTCACCACAAGAACTTTTAGAGATGGTAAAGTCTGCTATCGCAAAAATTTCCGCTATTTATGAGAATTTTTGACACGAAATCTAAAGAACTACTCCTAAAAGAAGATTTATGTCAGTTCTTACTATAGACCAATCACCTTTAAATCCCATATAATAACACCAATACATAATATTAATAAGGAGGACATTATACCAATGAACTGGATGCATAAACTTCCGTTAAAACAAAGAATTGTTGCCGGATGTTACCTCGTTGCCACACTATTTGCCATTCCTGTTTTAGTTACTTTTATGATCTTAGGCAACATTATTTTGGGTATTGTACTAATCGTTGTTCTTGCTGCATTAACTTTACCCGTGGCCCGCTTTGTCGAGAGAACGCTTACATCTTCTTTTGATGATATCGCGAATGTATCTCATAGTATTTCAAAAGGGGATTTTACAAGTAGAGCCGACGAGAACGGGTCTATGGGGGACGTAAGTCGTTCCTTTAATACTATGATTGACAAGCTCAAGAAGATTTTGACAGAAGCATCACAAATCACTCGTCAAGTTATGGATGCAAGCCGTGGAATCGAAGATAAGAATCAGAATTTAAAAATTGTCATGGCACAGGTAGCCTCTTCGTCTAACGAGCTAGCTCTTGGTGCAAATGAAATATCTACGGATATCGCTGAAATGACAGAATCCATTAAAGATATTGAGAATAAAGTATCCAATTATACGAACTCAACGAAAGAAATGAACAGACGTTCAATACATACATTAGAACTAGTTGAACAAGGACGGCAATCCGTTGATACTCAAGCTGAAGGCATGCGTAAAAACATCCAGGCTACTCAAAAAGTAGCTGATACTATCGAAGCCCTGTCTCAAAATGCTCGCGGAATTACGATGATTACAAAAACCATCACAGAGATCGCTGAGCAGACCAACCTCTTATCGCTGAATGCCTCCATCGAAGCAGCACGTGCCGGAGAGCATGGTCGAGGATTTGCTGTAGTCGCACAGGAGGTTCGTAAACTTGCCGAGGAATCAACGGCTTCAACAAAGGAAGTCTTTGGCTTAGTTCGGAGCATCGAAACTGATATCAAACAAGCGATTGACAATATCGCTATCAACGAAGAAGTCGTACAGGTACAGAATGAGATGATCACTCAATCTGCTCATATTTTTGCTCAAATTGTGCAAAGTGTGCAGTATATTACCGAGCAAATCTCTTCCTTCTCTGCTGAAAGTGATCTGATGTTGGAAAGTGCCTTGAAAATCTCAAGTGCAATAGAGAATATCTCTGCAATCACACAGCAAACCGCTGCCGGCACCGAGGAAGTATCCGCCGCTATGAATGAACAAATTAATGCCCTGCAGTCCGTCGCTGAAGAAACTGAGAAAATGACACAGGCTGTGTTTAATCTACAGAAGACCATCCATATTTTCAAGTTTTAAGTCATTTGCAAATCATATAAACAAATCCAAAAAACTCCCCCTAACTTTTGACTTAGGGGGAAGTTTTTTTGGATATCTATTACTTCATAGGTTGGACAAGACTTTCGTCAAAATTCGAGTTAATTTGCGAAAATATATTGACAAAGGCCCTCTAGGAATATATTGTAAAGGAAAATTATTCTTATAAATTTTAAAATTAATATTGGCAAAATCTTCGAAAGAGGATGACGCAAAACCATGGATCTACAGCCTCATTTTTAAATCAGAGGCCATGACTGCCAGGTTGCTGAAAACCAAGACGACTGAACTATTGTTCAGTCTCTATGGCGATTTATGCCACCAACCTGTGCCCTATTTCAGAGCACAGGTTTTCTAATGTTTGATTTCAAAATAACAATCAACTTGTGAGGTGTATTTTTTTGAAGACAGTCGCAGATTACATGTCGGAAGCACTACGGAACCTAGGTGTTACCCATTCCTTTGGTATTATTGGCAAATCCATTTGTCCTATCGTTCTCAAAATGGTAGATTATGGTATTGAATTTATTCCTGGGAGACATGAGTCCAGTTCCGGCTTCGAAGCAGCCGGGTATGCGCTGAAAACTGGAAAACTAGGTGTAGCTTTTGGTACTTCAGGTCCTGGTGGAACAAACCTATTAACTGCAGCAGCACATGCTAAGGCCAACAACCTACCTGTCCTATTTATTACTGGCCATCAATCTATTAAAGAGCTTGGAATTCCCCAATGTCAGGACTCTACCTCTTTTCTAGCTGATTTAGCTGATATGTTTAGACCTGCCACCTTATATAGCAAACTTATTGAACGTGGAGATCACTTTAGCACAATCTTTAATCATGCCATTTCCATTGCTTTGAGCGGTAATCGCGGCCCCGTTCACCTTTGTATTCCCTTTGATGTACAAACGGAATTGCTAGAGGAATGTAATATTGTAATTCCTGAACGCGAATCACTGGTTAGCCACGCAAATATCGACCGTGTACTTGATGCTATAAATAACTCAAAGAATCCAATAATTATCGCTGGGAAAGGCGTTAACCGCTCAGGAGCACATAGTGAGCTAATTCAATTAGCGGAAACATTTAATATTCCTGTTGTTACATCTCCAGGTGGTAAAGGGGCTATAGCTTGGGATCATCCACTCTATCACGGTCCAATTGGAGTAGGCGGTTGTACCCATGGGGATGACTTATTGAATCAAAGTGATCTATTTATCGTTCTCGGCTCACGTTTAAGTGATATGACTATTTGTAATCTTAAAAGGGAAAATCATCCTACAACATTAATTCAGTTTGATAGCGATCCGACTTTTGTCGGAAAAATATTGTTCTCTAAAACGATTCCAGTGACTGGAGATCTACGCGACAATCTAGTTTGTTATCTCAATAATATTGACACGAACAACATCACAAAACGCGAAGCACCGACAAATTCCGATTATACCGAAGAGCCTCCGATTTTACCAAGCCTTTCACTTGCATCGGTCTTGAGTACGATGAGTGATTTGATTCCTTATAACAGCACAGTCTTTGTTGATGATGGAAGTCACGGTTTCCATGCTGCGAAATGGTACAAGGTTAAGAAACCGGGCAGTTTTGTTTTCGATGCTTACTTTGCTTGTATGGGTAATTCCATCGGGATGGCGATTGGTGCAAAGGTTGCTGCTCCAGAAGAAACGATCTTCTGCATTACAGGAGATGGATGCTTTATGATGCTAGGAGCAGAGATCAACGCTGCTGTCTGCAAGGATATTCCTGTCATATTCATTGTTGTAAATAATAAACAGCTAGATATGGCTCTAAAAGGTATGGAAAAGACTACAGGACGTATTGACGGAACTATCTACGAAGTCCCTATGGACGCTGTAAAATTCGCAGAATCACTAGGCGCTACGGGTTATAAATGTGAGACAGCGGAGGAATTCGAAACAGCCATCAAGGACGCTGTTGCAATTAACCGTGTTGCCGTCATTGAACTGTTAACAGACCGTGATGAGGTCCCTCCGACAGCTCACCGTACTTTGAACCTAAACTAGGAGGTCACTTATGAAAGACAATGTAAACAGTGGTCTTAACCACTTCACGAACCTCTCAGGAGACTACGGAGCTAAAGCACTGGCTCCGATTAAAGAACATTTCCCCGATTTGGCTGAATTTATTATGGGGAATGCCTACGGCGATATTTTTCAACGCAACACAATCGAAGCTGACTGGAAGGAAATTGCAGTTATCTCTGCTCTGATTGCGATGGGTCAGTTTGATCAATTGGGTGTTCATTATGTGATGGCTCTTCGTGTGGGAGTTACTGTAGAACAACTCAAAGGTATTCTATTACACTTAGTACCCGCTATAGGGGCACCTAGAATCATCACCGCTTTTAATATTCTTCTCGAAACGATTGAAGAAATACAGTAATTATTTTCAGTAAAATTAAAGTATTGGGAGAGATGTTAACGTGGGACAGTTTATTTTAAAGACAGACACTACTAAAAAAGTGATCAATATTGAGCTGGAAGGAACATTTTCTGAAGAAGATGGTTTGAAATCAATCCAAGCTTATCAACAAACTATTAATCCTATCACTCCAGCAGACTATGAATTACAAATCGATTGCAGAAAGCTAAATGTAACTGCACCTGATGTTGTACCTCTTTTGGAAGGTTGCTTCGTAATGTTTAAGAATGATGGATTTGTAAAAGTAAATCTAACTCTTGAGAATAACCCAATTCTTAAAATGCAGCTTGCTCGCCTGGGTCGTAAAGCAGGACTAGATAACATCGAGATCATTTCCACGGTTACTGCTTAATTCTTCATATGACTTAAAAAATACTATAGAGTCTTTCAGGAGGATTCATTCATATGACCGGAATTCGTATTCAAGACATTGATATCTATCATCCTAGTAATAAAGTTGGTAACGACTTTTTTATTAAGCATTTTGACGAAAAGGGTATTGATATCCGAGGTCTACTGACCACTTTAGGTCGTGATACGCGCTATAGCATTAAGAATGAGGAAGAAAACTCCCTGACGATGGCTTTCGAGGCTGCCAGTAATGTGTTGGATAACAATGATCTCATTGGCGCAGATATCGATCTTATTGCCTATGCAAGTCAAACTCCTGAATATATCTTTCCTACTAACTCTTTAATGATTCACCGTTTAATTAACGGCGCATCCCATACAATTTGTATTGACAGCAACGCTAACTGTGCGGGTATGACTGCTTCCGTTGAACAGGTGAGCCGGCAAATGCAAGCCAATCCTAGAATTAAACGTGCTTTGGTCATCGGGTCCGATTATGTAGCACCTCATGCAGATAAGAATGATCCTGTCTATTATGCTAACTTCGGTGATGCAGCTGCGGCAGTCCTTCTTGTGCGCGATGATAATGCGGTAGGCTTCATTGATTCTATCTATCAAACAGACACATGCGTTTACGGCAACTCCATGTTCCCGGCTGAAGGCTTGGCTAATCTGGGTAGAAAAGGCGTCGCGGCTGGAGAATTCAATGTGAAGTTCATTCCATTTGATGATTCCATTTGCGTAGATGCTGCTTCTGAATCGATTCGCACGCTTCTATCTGATAACAACATAGCGCCTGAATCTATTAAAGCAGCCTGTTTCTCACAGCTTTCACTGCCTAATATCGTTGGTGTCTGTGAAAAAGTGGGTATTGATAGTGATGTAGCGGTTTACATAGGTGATGAATTCGGATACACCTCAACCAGTAGCCCGTTTCTCGCTCTACACAAAGCTATTACTACAGGAAAGATCGAACGTGGAGATAAAGTTCTGTTCTGGACAGTGGGCGCTGGATGGCAAAACGTAGCATTTGTTATTGAATATTAAGCATTACAACATAAAGAGCGGCAAGCTAAGGATAATCCTTGGCCTGCCGCTTTTTATGTTGATCTGGTCTTTAGGACTCGCCGGTAAAGGATAACCCCTTTTCAATGAGCGCACGCCGTATTTCATCAATTCCTTTTGGTCCCATCCCATGGAGCTGCAGAAGTTCTGACTCAGTGAGCTTACTGATTTGGTGAAGCTGTGTATACCCAGCACCATGGAGTGCTCGAAGTGAAGGCTTAGATAGTCCACTCGGTAGATCAGATTCTGTTTCGTTAACCATAGACATATGCATCTCCCTGATTACTGATAACTTTCATGTTTTTCCCAGCCCATGGTACGCGCTACAGCGTCTTTCCAGGCGTTGTAACGTCGTTCACGCTCATCTATACCCATTACAGGTGAAAAGACCCTCTCAGCCTTGTTAAAGCTTTCTAGCTGTTCTCTTGTCCAGACCCCTGAGGTTAAGCCAGCCAGAAGTGCTGCTCCTAGCGCAGTCGTCTCCGCATGTGTAGTTCGAGTAACTTCACTACCGAGGATATCAGACTGGAACTGCATCAGCAAATCATTACGAACAGCACCACCATCTACCCGAAGGCCGGTCAAAGGCATGCCTGCGTCTTTTTCCATCGCCCCAATTACATCTCTAGACTGAAATGCTAGTGACTCTAACGTTGCTCTTACCAAATGCCCCGAGGTCGTTCCTCTAGTTAGACCGAAAACTGCTCCACGTGCGTACATATCCCAATAAGGTGCACCTAGTCCAGTAAAAGCTGGTACGACGACAACCCCTTCACTGTCCTCAACTTCCCGCGCTTTGTCCTCCGAGCCTGCTGGCTCCGTTATGAGGCCTAACCCCTCCTGAAGCCATTGTACAGCCGCTCCGGCTACAAACACACTGCCCTCGAGTGCATAATAGAGTTCATCCCCCATTCCCCAAGCTACAGTGGTCAACAACCCATGACTGGAGACTACAGCTTCTGTACCTGTATTCATTAGAATAAAGCATCCAGTTCCATATGTGTTTTTGGCACTGCCGGGTTCAAGACAAGTATGTCCAAACAAAGCAGCTTGTTGATCTCCCAATACAGAGTGAATAGGTATTTCTGTCCCGAACCACTGAGCGTCTGCTGTTCCAAATTCACTACCGGACATCCTCACTTCTGGCAGGATGGAACGTGGTACACGAAGCTCTTCCATCAGCTCTTCGTCCCAGCAGCGCTTATGTAGATTATATAGCATCGTACGTGATGCATTGGTTACATCAGTGGCATGTACAGCCCCGCTAGTAAGCCTCCAGATTAGCCAGCTGTCTACCGTCCCAGCTAATAGCTCCCCATTATCCGCCCGCTCACGTGCGCCGTCCACATGATCAAGAATCCAGGAGAATTTTGTTGCAGAAAAATAAGCATCCACAACGAGTCCCGTCTTGCTAGCAATGAGTCCCTCTAGCCCCTTACTCTTGATCTCTTCACACAACTCTGCAGTACGTCTGTCCTGCCACACAATCGCAGGATAAATCGGCTTGCCTGTTGCTCTAACCCAGATTAGGGCCGTTTCCCTCTGATTTGTAATTCCGATGGAAGATAATTCCTGAGACACTATCCTGCCATGAGTAATCGCATCTCTTGCAGCTGCAAGTTGTGACGCCCAGATTTGCTCTGGGTCATGCTCCACCCAGCCAGGGTGGGGGAAAGATTGCTGTACCTCATATTGCCCTTGTGAGACGATTCTAGCGTCCTTATCGAACACTATGGCTCGTGAACTCGTAGTCCCTTGGTCTAAAGATAAAATCATTTGATGGCCTCCCAAGCATAAACAATGAGATATGTTCCACGATGAACAAGATTAATGTGTTTGTTTCAACAAAAAGCACCTCTGCTGTCAGAGGCGCTATCACACATTGTGTTTGGAATTACTGTTTTTCGACAGGAAGTCGTAGGGTAAAGGTTGTACTTTCACCCAATTTACTGGAAGCTGAAATGGTTCCGTGATGCGACTCAACAATATTTTTAACAATGGCAAGCCCGAGTCCCGTTCCACCTGATTCTCCCCGTACACGTGCCTTATCGGCTTTGTAGAAACGATCAAATATATACGGCAGATCTTCCTGCGGAATGCCGACGCCTTCATCCTGAATTTTAATTTCAAAATAGCGACGACTTTCTAAGACACAAGTTCCTGTATGAACTGTGATCTTCTTGCCACCCTGCGTATGACGAAAAGCATTATCGAGCAAATTGGTTAAGACTTGCTCTAGCTTATCTTCATCCGCCGCCTTAAGAACAAGGACATCGCTCTCTTTAGTTAGCTTCAGATGAATATCACGCTCTTTAGCACGTACGGAAAATTTGCGATACACTCGTTCCAGCAGTTCATTCATATCTACTTCTGCCTTCAACATATCCGTATGTCCAGCTTCCATTCGAGCAAGGTCGAGCAAATCCTTTACAAGACGTCCCATACGGAGTGATTCATCATGAATGACCTGAATCAGTTCACTGCTTTCCTCTGGTGAAGAAGCCATGCCGTCAAGTAAAGCCTCACTATACCCTTGCATCATCGATAATGGCGTCCGAATCTCATGAGAGACGTTTGCCACGAAGTCACGGCGCATTTTTTCGAGTCGTACTTCTTCAGTCACATCACGCAGAACAGCAACCACTCCGCGAATGCTGCCCTCTGAATATAAAGGTGCCATATGGACGGACCACACGCCCTGCCGGACATGTACATTAGAACGCTCATCGCCGCCTTGTTTCAACGTGCTCAAAAATAAAGGCCGCAGGGGAGGCGGAACATTACGATCAGCCGTTTCCGGATGAGGCTCAATATCACTCTCTTGTTCCCACTCTAAATCGCTCCAGCTCTCAAGTAGCGATTGGCCATGTGGATTGGTCAGAATAATCTGGCCCAGGGTGTCAAAGGTGATTACAGCATCACTCATGCTGCGTAATACACTGGATAGATGCCCCTTCTCATGGTGCAGACTGCGGATATTCTCTTCCAACTCCTCAGCCATATGGTTGAAGGAAGTTGCCAATTGACCGATTTCGTCGCTTGTGACCAGCGTCAGCCTTGTCCCGTATTCACCACGACGAATGTTGTTTGCAGCCTCGATGACACGTTGCATCGGTTGAGTGATCTTGGTAAACAAGAACAAAGCGAAGAATGTCGTCAAAGAAAATCCGATCATACACGTATACATAAATAAACGTTTGATATCGCCGGAATTAGCAAAGTTGCTGTCGATATAGGGAAGTAGAAACAACCCGAGTGTAATAAGCACGACAGCGACCAGGCAGATGATCGTGACCCACAGCTTGCCGACAAGACTTCTCCAGAAGTTCACTTATTTAGGTACCTCAAGTTTGTAGCCTACACCCCATACAGTTGTAATCATCGCCGCAGATTCCGGTGATACCTTATTCAGTTTTTCACGAAGACGCTTAACATGGGTATCGACTGTACGCAAATCTCCGAAAAACTCATAATTCCAAACATCTTTAAGCAGTTCTTCACGAGAGAACACTTTATCCGGTGAAATCGCCAAATAATGAAGCAGTTCGTATTCTTTCGGTGTCAGACTCACTTCTTCACCGCCAGCAGTTACCCGGTGCGCGTCATGCTCAATAATAAGATGAGTAAATACAATGTTATTACTGGAGTTGCTCTCTTTGGACAAAAATGCTGTTGCCGAAGAACGGCGCATAATGGCCTTCACGCGATAAATTACTTCGCGAGGGCTAAATGGCTTTACGACATAATCATCTGCGCCCATTTCAAAGCCCTGTACACGATTAATCTCTTCGCCTTTAGCTGTAAGCATTAAGACTGGTGTTGACTTAACCCCTCTGAGTCGGGTCAGCACTTCCATTCCATCAATACCAGGCAGCATAACATCCAGCAAAATTAGACCGTAGTCATTTGCTGTTGCTTTACGAAGAGCGATTTCGCCATCTTCAGCTTCGTCGATTTCATAACCTTCTTTTTCAAGATACATCTTTAGCAGGCGGCGAATGCGTTCCTCATCATCCACTACCAGAATTCTGTTTAAATGATCTGCCATTTCACAACAACCCCTTCATCAAATACAGTAGAACGTAACCTTAAATCCATTGTGCTGTGTTAGCAGGTAAACCATGCTCAGTCCGTCCCCGCATAAGAATGAAGTCCGGCGATGACTAGATTAACGCCAACTAAGGTAAACATTACGACCAAAAAGCCTAGAACGGCAAGCCAGGCAGATTTTCGCCCTTGCCATCCACGGGCCAATCGTAAATGAAGATAAGCACTATAGAAGAGCCAAGTAACGAGTGCCCAGACTTCTTTGGGGTCCCATCCCCAGAATCTTCCCCAGGCTATTTGCGCCCATATCATTGCAAAAATCAAAGCGCCTAATGTGAAAATAGGAAAGCCAATGGCTATCGCCCTATACGTTATCTCATCTAGATCGCCTTCATCAATCCCGTCCATAACCGGGTGAATCGCTGCGCCTAGTGGCTTGCGTACGATCAAGCGAAGGATTCCGTAAAGGAATAATCCGGAAAGAATCGACCAGATTACAGTATTAAACTTCCGACCAGCATTCACACCATTCATCCATGAAGGAGCTTCAAAGAGAGGTTCTTTCATGCCAAGAAACGACTGGAAGCTTTCAATTTCGCTATTGTGAGGAGCCACAATCGGCGGCATTCGATAACTCACTTTCTCTATTGTACTATTTTCCTGGCCTGTGCTGTCAATCGTAACGTTGGGACGGACAAAAACAGTCTCATAACCTGCTCCGCGGAAAGCAAAAACTGAACCCAGAAACCCAATTATAACAATGATTGAAAAGAGAGTAAATTCAATCAGTCTCTGTTGCTTACGGTCCGCCTTTTCTTTACTGGCAAAATTAACAGTCCGCAGCAGATACATCAGCCCTGCCGCAAATCCTACTGCAAAAAAGGATTCACCTAGTGCTGCCAGTGTTACGTGAATCTTGAGATAGTTTGATTGCAGAGATGGAATTAATGGCTGAACCTCCTGTGGAAATACAGCTGCGTATGCCATCACAATAATGCTAATTGGAACTGCAAACAGACCGAGAATAACTTTGCGATAGATCGCGTACATCACTGTAAAGGCTACCATAACCATCATGGATAAGAAAGTCATGAACTCATACATATTGCTGACTGGAATATGTCCTGCACCAAACCAACGTGTAAAGAAATAAATAAGATGAAAGATAAGCCCTATAGAAGAAACAATAAAAGCTATTTTACCCCATCGAGCAGTATGTTCCTCTGGCTTGCGGCCCGACCACTTGCGACCCATGATAGCGATAGTGAATAACATAAACGACCCGCTGTATAATAAGAATGCGGCAATAAAGACGGCACTGCTGATATCGAGCAAGCTCATGTGAGGCCTCCTCCATTATCTATTGATTTTTCATCGACTACCATATCTACTTTTTCTAAAATAGAAACGATCTCACGACGGAAACCGAACCAATTCTTATTCGTATGTCCTCCAAGTATTAGCTCTCCGTTTACAACGGTAAGCCAGATGCGTCTATGCTGCCAGTAAAATCCAAGGATTAAACCCAGCATCACGATTGCTGCACCTAACCATACAAAAGGCATGGCACGATCAATACGTATATTCAAGTATGTAGTCGATTCCGAAAAATCAACATCGCTCATGTTGTCCACTTCAAGCTCAAGAAATCTATTGCTGCCACCAAGCTTATCGTTAATAGCCCCCTGCTGAAACTGAGACTTATCTACCTGCTTAGGAAAATAGAAGTACTGCTGCCCTTCCGCTGGCAGATTCGGTCCTTGAATCAAGAATAAGAATGCAGGTGCATTCGGATAAGGCGACTTAGATATCGGCTGACCATCCTCATTTAGTCCAAAATCCATATACTTCTCTTTTAAAGTCATCGTATAGGGTCCCGCTGTAATCGTACGCTGCGGATTCTTCATATCCAGTTTGAATTTCCCGTACGACTCCCCAGTGGTGGAATTCTTAAGCACAGGCTGTACAGAACGCAGCACAGGTGTTAGATCATAATCAAACTGATACGCTTTCAATCCTTTATAATCCAAAGGTGAGTTTACTTGGATATTATGCGTTGTCACCTCGGTTAGCTGTGGTTCCTTAGTAGGATCTGCACAATCCGCGGTACATTTATATAACACTGCTTTAGTTTGGAATAATTTTGGAAGGATCTTTTTGCCTCGAAACTCCTCAGGCATCTCTTCATCCGTATAGAACTCTACGGTGAATTTCTCGTTTTTTAAATAGTAGGTAGTATCCGGAATCTGTGTAATCTCCCCTTGCGGGAAAGCAAGATGCTGATCCATGTTGAGACCCGGCAATCCTCTTGCCAGTACAGCAAGTAAAAAAATAATCAAACCAATATGTATTACGTAAGGTCCCCAGCGGCTGAAGCGGTGTTTCTCTGCTAACAGAGCTCCTCCATCCGTCTTGACTCGGTAGCCCTTTTTACGCATAGGCTGAACCACCCGAGCAACCCAATCTTCCGGTTCTTCTTGCACTTCAGTAACTAGCACAGCCTTTTGCCGAGTTAAGAACTGACGATGTTTCCGAATTTTTTGCCTAGTTAATGCCTTATATAGCGGAAGTACTCTGTCCAAACTACAAATGACTAATGAAGCGCCAATCATTACGAGTAGAGTCACAAACCACCAGGATTCGTATGTATGTGAAAGTCCAAGCTTATAGTAGATGTCCCCAGCTGTTCCGTACTCCTGCTTATAATAACTTGATGCATCAATATTAAGGAAAGTACTCTCCTGAGGGAAAATGGTTCCCAGCATAGAGCCTAGCAGTGTCAATACGATTAGATAAATCGCTATTTTGACAGATGAAAAAAAGTTCCAAACCCGATCAATAATGCTTGGATTAACACGCTGCGAACGACGGGCTACACCATCATAACGCATTTCCAGATTCTCGCCCCAGTCCGATTCTTTGCCAAGCGGCTTTCCGCATGCTTCACATAGAACAGTGCCTACAGGGTTCTGGTGGCCACATTCACATTTGGTATTGGTTATAAAAGCCTCGCGTTCACTCATCAATCCACCAGCTTCCCAATTTGATCATCTAGTGAATCTAAATCAAGCTGGCCAATATGAATGCTGTCAATTTTACCCTTTGCATTAATAAAAAAAGTAGTGGGGAGTGGAGAAATACCATAACTTCGCACAGCGTCTCGTCCCGTGTCCATCAAAATCGGAAAATCAATGTCGACTTGCTTCACAAAATTCTCGACAGTCATCTGATCTTCACCAACGTTGATTCCAATAACGACTACATCTTTGTCCTTCCATTTTTCCCATTGTGCTTGAAGAGCCGGCATTTCTTTTACACAAGGCGTGCACCATGAGCCCCAGAAATTCAGAACAATAGCCTTACCCTTATACTCTTCTAACGTATGCCCACGTCCGTCAAGACCCAGCAAATCAATGGCAGGTGCTTTACTACCTTCCTCTGGTTTTCCGCTTCCACCAAATACAGAGGAACCAATGGCATAACCACCCACTAGAACGATTAGAAACAGAATTACGATTTGAATTGGTTTTCTCGCTTTACCCACATGTAAAGCCCCCTTCTGTGACGCAACTCATACTTATGTTGTAAGGTGTGAACATCCTATGAACATTATAGCGAATTTCGTCACAGCATTAGGGGGTTTAATTGTGAATATTGTGTGTCTTTATGACTCTTTACGTGGAGTTCTTTCTTTTAGCAATCCTGCTTTGGCAATTTGCTGCAGATGGTTAATTTCATCTTTGGTCAAATGACGGTAGGATCCACGTTTAAGATTTTGCAGCATAATATCCCCGAATGAAATCCGCTTCAGACGGAGAACGGGGTGTGAAATCGCATCAAACATGCGTCGTACCTGACGGTTACGTCCCTCGTGAATCGTAATGCTGATTACTGCTTCTTTATTCACTTCATCAATATCTTTGTACTCTACTTCGGCAGGCGCTGTCATACCATCTTCCAGCTTGATCCCAGCCTTTAGCTTGTCCAGTGCGGTACCGTGCGGAATACCCTTGACCGTAGCGTGATACGTCTTAGGTACATGATGCTTAGGATGGGTAAGTAAGTTAGCGAAATCTCCATCATTCGTTAACAGCAGCAGTCCTTCCGTATCGTAGTCCAGACGGCCTACAGGGTAAACCCGTTCTGTAATTCCTTTAAGGTAGTCTGTTACAACCTTGCGACCCTTTGGATCGGAAGCACTTGTAATAACTCCTTTAGGCTTGTTAAACATAATATAGATTTTGTTTTCGCCCCGGATCAGTCTACCGGAGACTTTAATAATATCTGTTGCGGGGTCTACCTTCGTGCCAAGCGTAGTTACGAGTTCCCCGTTGACTTCCACTTTACCGGCCAAAATCATTTCTTCACATTTACGTCTGGACGCCACACCGGCCTGCGCCAAAATTTTCTGTAATCTTTCCATTTTCGACTAGTCACCTCAGATTAATGATAACCATCAGAGGGATAAATCACAAGTTCATTCCATGGAAAAAATGCTCCTGGGCAGTAATTATTGTGGGGTTCGATGATTAAAGGGTAAATTTGGTAGCGCTCTACCAGTTCTAAAATGAGTTTACCCGTGGCAAATAGCTGTTCCCTCCTTCCAGATAATGGAGGAATGCCATCTTCCCAGCTGAAATCACCTTCCAAGCAAATATGAATATACTCCGGATCGGTCAGCAGCGGCGCTGCATAAATGGCTCCGTCCACACCAACCCAGAAATCAAAGCCTTTGCCATTAATGGAAGTACAGCGAGATTGATGCAGAATAAAACCTTTGTAGTTCATGGCGGATTGCCTCCCTCCACATTGCTGCAATAGCATATGTTGAGAAAGGAAAGGGGGTGACGCCACCTACCCAAAAAGCAGGAGGCAAACCGCGATCGCGGCGACGAAGCCAACGACATCAGAGAAGAGACCTACCTTAAGTGCATAACGTCCGTTACGTACACCTACGGCTCCAAAATAAACCGTTAATACATAGAGCGTTGTGTCCGTGCTGCCTTGTATGGTAGAGGCAATCATGCCGATTAGAGAATCTGGACCATGAACGCGAATCAAATCGGTAGTATAAGCAAGCGAGCCTGTCCCTGTGAGGGGCCGCAAAAGACCGAGCGGCAGTACTTCTGGTGGTACGCCAAGTCCCCGCAAGGCAGGGGATATGAATCCCATTAGGAAGTCGAGTGCGCCCGATGCGCGGAAGACGCTGATCGCTACAAGCATCCCCACAAGATGAGGAATAATCGCGATTGCCGTTCCAAATCCATCCTTTGCCCCTTCAACAAATGACTCATACACCGGGACTTTACGCGTAAAAGCATAGAGCGGGATGAATGTAATCATGACCGGAATCGCCCATGCCGATAGGAGACTGATTAATTGGTACAAGTCATGCTCACCCTTTCAATGAAGAATTAGGCATCGACGTCTTGGCCAATGGAGCAGAACCGGACTTTGCTGACGGCGGCTTTGGAGGTTTACGCAGCATTGTCATCCTTCGGAAAAATCGGTCAGCTGCAATTGCCGCAAGTGTCGCCACAGCCGTTGCGGCGAGTGTTGTGCCTACTATTCCCGCAGGATCTGCAGAATTGTAATTCAAACGGATGGCAATTAGTGTCGCAGGAATCAGCGTAATGCTCGCTGTGTTAAGCGCTAGCAAGGTACACATAGCTGGCGTGGCCGTTTCTTTATCCGGGTTGAGCTTTTGCAGCTCCTGCATCGCTTTGATGCCCATAGGTGTAGCCGCATTGCCGAGTCCCAGCAAATTAGCGCTCATGTTGGAGAGAATATATCCGATTGCAGGATGGCCCTTCGGCACATCTGGAAAGAGGAAGGATACGATTGGGCCAAGTATCTTGGCTATTTTTTTAAGCAAACCAGCATCCTCTGCGATACGCATGATTCCAAGCCAGAATACAAGCACACTTATTAGGCCGAAGCTTACTGTAACCCCACTCTTGGCTCCGTCGAATACGGCGGCAGTAAATTCATCCATTCTGCCGTTAACGGCGGCGAACAGAAAACCGATGATGATCATTCCTAGCCAGATCCCGTTAATCATGGATACGCCTCCCTCTTCATTATTCAGCCTATCTGTTTACTTGGCGCTTTCGCCCAATTTAAATAACGCCTTCAGTGCACTCCCTATAGCCTGAAACCAATTATCAGCAGGATAAGCGTGTGCTTGGGTTGTGCTATATTTTTTAATATAAGCGGATTCCTCAGGAGGTAAGGACTCTCGTGTATACACTGGAACCCGGCCTATCTCTTTGCCACCTAGATCTAGAACGAGAACCCCTTGCAATCCAAAGTTTGATCTTGCAGTTTTGGCTGAAGCCGCAGGGATCTGATTTAAGAGAAGTTTGGTGGTCACTCTATCCTGCTCGCCTTGTCCGAGCGGATAGGCAAATTTATTGGCTGTCACGAAGTTATAACCGCTTACGGGGTCCCCACGTTCGATTAATGTCTTTAGCGGATAGTGATTAAACCCAAAGTTTAGCAGTGAGGCATGATCATTCCAGTCATCACCATCATTTATGGTTACTGCGACAAGCTGCTGGCCATTTCTGGTCGCTGAGCTGACAAGGCAGCGTAGCGCTTTTTTGGTATACCCTGTCTTCACACCGTCTGCACCCTCATATAAGTACAGCATTTTATTCTTGTTTCTCCACTTGTAGTCCCATTTCTCATTTGGATTGTCCGCAGTTTTCTCCTGCGTCTTCACAATCTCCTTAAATACAGGATTATGAAGGGCATAAGCCGTCAGTACAGCTAAGTCGTTAGCACTCGAATAATGGCCTTCAGCATCTAGACCATGCGGATTAGCAAAATGAGTATTTTTTAATCCGAGCTCTTCAGCCTTATTGTTCATCAGGTATACAAACCCTTCTTCAGAACCGCCGATATGCTCAGCGATCGCTGTTGCCGCATCATTCCCTGAACGCAGCATTAGGCCATACAGCATATTTTCCAGCGTCATCTCTTCACCCTGCTGTAAATAAATAGAGGAGCCTTCTTTGGCGAAGGCATTTTTTCCGACTTTAACCTTGGATGCTAAATCACCGTTCTCTATGGCGACAAGGGCGGTCATTATTTTAGTCAGACTGGCAATAAGCATAGGCTCATCTCCTCGACTGCTATACAAAATACGCCCGGATTCCACATCAATCAGCGCCGCTGCCCGTGCATGCGTAGATATGGAGCTGTTCTCCGCATGAATCAAAGTTAGCGGTGTCAGAAACAGCAGCAAAATGCTCAGTAATAAGGCGATTGGAAATTTACGGGTTATTGTCTTCATATTTATCCTCCGGATTCTTATCGGTTCTTAAGTAAAGTCATTCATTTCATGCTTATGTTGTACAAGTGTATGCGGACCAGCCTTAGGGTATGTCCTCTCCTTCACGATGTTCCACACAAAATATCCCCACAAAGTGAGGCTTTGCTTCGATGCATAATTTGTTGGGGCCCCAAATTTACTTTCTGATACGTAAAAAAGGGACATCGCCTGATGTAAGGCGATATCCCAGAGGCTATTTAAAGAATTATGTGTACTAATGTGTTGAAGCTTGTGATGTACTTGGATCAGGTTTAGGAGGTGTTTGTGTGGCTTGAGCAGTAGGTGTGGCTTGAGCAGTAGGTGTGGCTTGAGCAGTAGGTGTTGCCCCAGCTTGACTTGAGGAACTACTGCTTTGGAACATGGTTTGAATTTTGTCGATGAGCCCTGGTGTGGCATCGATGATTTTCTCGAACAAATGCGTTTGATTGTCGAGTGGCACAATGTTTACTCCATCCTTGCGAACCACTAGAAAAGCGATCGGTCTGATGGAGACACCGCCACCGCTACCACCACCAAAAGGTAGCATTTTTACACCGCCTTGGGAGTTTGATCCACTTATAGAATCCTCTACTCGATAATCACTACCCCCTGCTGCAAACCCAAATGCCACTTTACTAATCGGCAGAATAATACTACCGTCAGGTGTCTGAACTGGATCTCCAACAATCGTATTAACATCTACCATACCCTTGATATTTTCCATCGCTGTTTGCATTAGACCTTGAATAGGATGGTCGCTCATATTGTTTCCTCCTTTAATTGAGAACGATTTCTCTTGCTTCTACAGCGCTTATCATCCCCACTTCTACTCATTTGTATGTAACTTTCAATCTAAACTTTGCCCGCGGGCCTCCCTGCGTATCCGTTTTAGCAATTTTCTCCAATTACTGATTCCCCCGGTCTCTCTCAAGACACGTAGAAAAAGCTGCAACAATGCGTATACCGCGTAGGAAACAGACAATTTACCCTCACATACGAACTCCATTGAAAAAGAATGCCCATCTTGAAAAACAGGCTTCACAAACACTCGTGGATTGTGTTTCAATTTGACCCACTGCGAAATAAATCCAACGATGCTCCATTTGAGTCCCCACACGGCTCCTGATGCTATGGCAGTGTCCGCTGCATCACCTAGTGAGAAATCCGTGGACCAATCGAGCTTAGATATTTTGACATGAGATAAGGTTTGCTTAAACCATTTCTTCAATCCACGTGTGGATTTCGCTGCTAATTTTACGTTGTCCCGCCAGTGCTCAATTCTTTCTTTATCGAATTGCTCTTCCTTTACAGTATCAACACCTGTAGTCGCGGTACCCGTCTCTTTAAACTTCCCGATCACGCCTTGCTCCAATCCCTTAAAGACCAATCGGGGCAGCTCATAGTGGAGTTTGATCAGACCAAAAAGAGTCTTAACATCTAACTCGAGCAGGTCATTTTTGTCATGTTTATAGCACCGAATGCGGAAATCGATAGATGAAGACAGAACCAGGATCATTGCCAGTACCAGCAGTCCGAGGGGAATTCCAAGCCATAACGTCACGTATTTACCTCCAAGAAACCTTAATTATGGGAACCTTTGGTTTAGTATGGCAATATAAGGTGGAAAAAATTCGGGTTTTGGTTAAAAAATGTGGCTCTACAAAAAAATAGGGACTGCCCATAAACCATATGAATGGTTTATGGGCAGTCCCAGCAATACAAATTATTGCGAAATAACAAAAAACTATGGTTGCTCAATATCCTCGAACGTCATTTGAGTATCCAGCTTATTGAACAGTAGCTGCGTCTCCTCTTCCAAATTATCAGTGGATTCGAAGTTTGATGGTTCAGGCAGCTCATTCAGACTTGCGAGGCCAAAGCTCTCCAAGAATGATTTTGTAGTCCCATACAAGATTGGGCGTCCTACAGCCTCAGCACGGCCAACCTCATGGATCAAATCCTTGTTATTCAGCGTATGAATTGCACGTTCGGATTTCACGCCACGAATTTCTTCGATCTCCACCCGTGTAATGGGCTGACGATAGGCCACGATCGCCAATGTCTCTAATGCGGCTTGAGACAAGGTTGATCTTGAAGGGGAATAAGCTAATCGCTCAAAATAATGGGCATGCTCAGGCAAGGTAGCCAGCCGATAATTCCCGGCGATTTGGACTACTTGTAACCCCCGTTCCTGTGTTACATAATCCTCTTTCAGTTCTTCTAATGCACCAGCTGCAAGCTCTGGCCGCTGCTCTGTAATTTCGGCGACTTGCCGTACGGAGATCCCTTCATCACCTGATAGAAACAACAGGCCCTCAATAATCGATTTCAGCGTTTTGTAATCCATTGAAGTGTTCTCCTCCTCTCCACTCCATTACGATGTCCTCAAACAATTTCTCCTGATAGCAAAAAATCGCCTTCATTTTCATTAGTTCCAGAATCGCAAGAAAAGTTACTACGATTTCGTGCCGCGCCATTTCATCGTGAAGCAATGCTGAGAAATGGAGCCTTCCGCCCTTCCCTCTGCGCTGAAGCGCATCCGAGACATCACGTATACGATCTTTAACTGATATTTCGTCCCGGGTGATCCGTTGGTAAGAAGACCTTCTTGCCGCCTTACTTAGTGCTTTACGGAAAGCAGCTATAAGGTCGGAAGTATGTAGTCCTTTTAGCGTATGGTCAATCTCTTCAGGCACATATGGGCCCAGATCCTCCGGCTCCTTCGTAAAAATCAAGCTCCGCTCGCTCTCCATATCCATTAAATGAACAGCAATACTCTTGAATTTACGATACTCAATCAGTCGCTGAACGAGTTCAGCTCGTGGATCAAATTCATCTTCTTCGTAATATTCAAAATCATCGATCTCAATGACCGGTGGTTTGGGCAGCAATAGCTTGCTCTTTATAGATAATAGGGTTGCGGCCATCACGAGAAATTCACTCGTAATATCCAGTTCAAGCTCCTGCATACTTCGCAGGTATTCCATATACTGTTCGGTGATCTCGGCGACCGGAATGTCCTGGATGTCGATTTCCGCCTTATCAATTAAATGCAAAAGCAGATCCAGCGGACCTTCAAACGTTTCCAGCTTGTACAATACAGTCACGAAGCATCCTCCCGCCAAAAAAGTAAAGTGCAGCGCCCAAAAGGACGCTACACAAGTAGAAAGGGCTCTATAATCCATGCTTTCTTCTTATACTATAAATAAGCACGAATTCGACTGATTCGTCAATAGCTGTCTTACTTAAACAGTTTGTTAAGATTCGCCATTTCAATCGCAGCAGTCGCAGCATCCCAGCCTTTATTCCCTGCTTTTGTTCCTGAACGCTCAATGGCCTGTTCAATATTCTCAGTAGTTACTACGCCAAAAATCGTCGGCACGCCGGTTTTAAGATTGATCGCAGCTACCCCTTTAGCAACTTCATTACATACATAATCATAGTGCGTTGTAGAGCCACGGATAACGGTTCCTAAAGTGATTACAGCATCGTATTTACCGCTTTCCGCCATTTTTTGAGCGATCAACGGAATTTCAAACACGCCTGGAACCCAAGCAACATCTACCTCATCATCGTTAGCACCATGACGTTTAAATGCATCAAGTGCACCTGACAAAAGCTTGCTAGTAATAAATTCATTAAAACGTCCTACAACAACTCCGTATTTTAACCCCTCGGAAACTAAATGTCCTTCTAAATATTTCGGCATATCATTCATCTACCCTTCGTTTTTTATGGTGTGTGATTATACTTTCGAATCCTCATTTTGTTCAATGTCGTCAAAAGACAGCAAATGACCAAGTTTCGCCTGCTTCGTATGGAGATAATTAGTATTATCCTTATTCTCTGGCATTTGAATTGGCACTCGCTCAACAACTTCCAACCCATAACCTTCCAACCCTTTGATCTTTCGAGGATTGTTCGTTAAGAGACGAATTTGACTGATACCTAAATCCTTCAGAATTTGTGCTCCAATCCCGTAATCACGCAAATCTGCTGGAAAACCAAGCTTTAGATTGGCATCTACAGTATCGAGTCCTTCTTCTTGAAGCTTGTAGGCTTTAAGCTTATTAATAAGACCAATGCCTCTGCCTTCTTGACGCATATAGAGCAACACGCCTCTACCAGCAGCTTCGATCTGCCGAAGTGCTGCTTCAAACTGGGGACCACAATCGCAGCGATGGGAGTGGAATACGTCACCCGTCAAGCATTCGGAATGTACACGTACTAACACTGGCTCATCACCGGAAATATCGCCCTTCACTAATGCTACATGTTCTTTATCATCCACTTCATTTGTATAGGCAATGGTCTGAAACTCACCGAAATCAGTAGGCAGACGTACAGACACCTCGCGATTGACGAGCTGTTCCTTCTCGTTCCGATAGTGAATAAGATCTTTGATGCTGATCAGCTTAAGATCATGCTTCTTAGCAATCTCTACCAGATCAGGCAACCGGGCCATTGAGCCATCTTCTTTGATGATTTCACAAATCACACTGGCTGGATATGCGCCACACATACGGGCTAAATCAACAGCAGCCTCTGTATGTCCGGAACGGCGCAGTACGCCACCTTTCTTCGCAATCAGCGGGAACATATGGCCAGGTCTACGGAAATCAGATGGCTTCGCTTTAGGGTCAATCATGGCCTTTACAGTCAAGGATCTTTCCCCCGCTGATATACCAGTAGTTGTATCTATATGGTCAACAGATACAGTAAAGGCTGTGCCGTGATTATCTGTATTGTGGCTGACCATAGCCTGCAGTTCAAGCTCTTCCGCACGCTCTGCGGTAATTGGCATGCAGACCAAACCACGTCCCTCAGTGATCATAAAATTGATGACTTCTGGTGTCGCCCGTTCAGCAAGAGCTATAAAATCCCCTTCATTCTCACGATCTTCATCATCCACCACGATGATGACTTTGCCGCGCATTAAATCATATATCGCTTCTTCAATCGGATCTAAGACACTATCCTTCGTCGATTGCTCGCTCATGATCCTAACCTCCTAATAGCTTTACGAAGGATTATTTCCTTCTTCGTATGCGTACTCATTATTTAAACAAATCCGTTTGCCGCCAAGAAATCACGACTAATCCCGGAGCTGCTATCACTTTCTTCATCCGGTGCAGCTGAGCCATAATGAAGAAGATGATCTACATATTTGCCCAGGACATCACACTCAATATTTACACTATCTCCTGCCCGCTTATAAGTTAGCACAGTTTCCCCTAGCGTATGCGGAATAATGGATACAGTAAGCGATGAAGCCGTCGTCTTTACTACTGTTAAGCTAATGCCATCAATCGTGATCGACCCTTTAGGGATAATATATTTAAAAAGCGATTTGCGATCCGGCGCAATCTCATAGACTACTGCATTCTGATCACGTTTTACGCTTTTGATGACAGCAGTGCCATCTACATGCCCCTGAACAATATGACCTCCAAATCGACCACCGGCTGCCATTGCTCGCTCTAGATTCATCCGACTGCCAGGACGCAACTCCTTCAGGTTACTGTTTCGATAGGTCTGAGGCATGACATCCACTGTAAAATAGTTCTCGCCTAAAATAGTCGCTGTAAGACAGACGCCATTAACCGATACGCTATCACCAATCTTCAAATCATCCATGATGACGGAAGCGGCAATGTTTAGCACCATCATTTCTCCACCGGTGGAGACACTTCTCAGAGTGCCAACTTCTTCGACTAATCCAGTGAACATGCTTTCCCTCCTTAAAGTTTTGTGAGCTTAACTTCAAAGGAAATACTCCGTGCAAAACTCGCTTCGGAAGCATACGATTAAGTTTTGAAACCATTCACTTTAGCGTACCGGAGTACCGCTGATACATACATTATCTCCGAGCACTTTTACTTCCAATCCCTCCAGAGAAATCGCATCCTTCATCAGCTCTACACCAGGAAATACGAACGTCCCTTTCGCTTCAGCACCACCGCCAACAATCTTTGGAGCGAAAAAGAGAATCACTCGATCAACTAGCCCACTCTCCAGCATCGCACCATTTAGCGTGCCTCCGCCTTCAAGTAAAATCGATCCAATTTCCATTTCACCAAGCGTGACCATAGCAGCCTTCAAATCTACCCGTGGTCCTGCTCCGCTAACAATGATTTGCACACCTGCTTGAAGAAGTGCTGCTTTCTTTTCAGCATCTGCGGCTTCAGTTGTCACGATGATCGTAGGCGCTAGACCGTCACTTACAACTGCTGAATCCAAAGGAATACGTAGTCCAGAATCAATCACAATCCGTATCGGGTTAATACCCGGCACTTCCGTTCTTGTCGTCAGTGAAGGATTATCTGCAATAACTGTGTTCACACCGACCATAATTCCCTGATGCCGATGCCGCAGTGTATGTACGATCTCCCGCGCTTCTCCATTTGAAATCCATTTACTGTCACCAGATTTGGTAGCTAGGTTACCATCCAGCGTGCTGGCACTTTTGAGCGTGACAAAAGGCTGTTTTGTCAAAATATACTTGATAAAACGCTCATTCAACCGCAGCGCACGTTCACGCAGCAACCCTACTTCTACTTCAATGCCATGCTCACGCAGCATTTGAACGCCGCGACCCGCAACCTGAGGGTTAGGGTCTTCACAAGCGACAACCACTCTGGCTACTCCCTCGTCGATCAGCCTTTGGCTACAGGGCGGAGTCTTGCCATAGTGACTGCACGGTTCCAGTGTTACGTAGGCAGTGCTGCCCTGTGCTTGACCGGCCGCCATATTCAAGGCATGAACCTCAGCATGACCAGTTCCGCGCTGCAAATGAGTTCCAAGTCCAATCATCGCTCCATTCTTTACAACAACACAGCCAACAACAGGGTTAATTCCCGTCTGTCCTTGGGCCCGTTCTGCCATATCCAGCGCTAACGACATATAAAACTCGTCATTCATATTATCCATCTCGTTCCCCCTATCCACTTACTGTCTATCTAATGCGTAAAAACAGAAAAACCCATCTCATTCTCCAGGAGGAGTAAAGATGGGTTATGCGAGAGTTTATCGGCAGTCCAAATAAAGTGTGCGTAAATAACCGTCAAAACCGACGGCAATTGTGAAATATCGCACATAATAAATGAAAACACTGCAGTCCACCTGTCTATTACAGACAAGCGGTTAACCTCTCCTTCTTCCATCCAGACTATACTGTCGGTCCCGGAATTTCACCGGGTCCACCGTTCGCGTCAACAACGCGAGCCGGGTAGCGGACTAAGTGTGGTAGATACACTTAATAAATAAGCACTCTACAACAACATCACCGCCGGTAGGGAATTACACCCTGCCCTGAAGGATTGATCCTTTATTTAATTGAGGTTCAAGTTTTCCTTACTAACAAAATTATCACTTACACCTTCGAAATGCAAGTGCGTTTTATATATTTACTTAAAATTTGTAACTTAATTCTAAGAGGTATGGTGATTACAAGAAGAAATGACATGGTTTTATATTAACAAATTCTCACGAGGATTCGGCTCTATCTTATACATCCATCCCTTTCGTTGGGCTAAGCCCATTCCATAAAATTACGTAAAAAGAAGAAAACCAAAAAGCGCCTGCACTGTATCTCTAAGCGCTTTTTGGTTTTCTTTTTCCAATTACAATCCGCGTTCTTGTTGTTTCAACAAATCACGAATTTCCGTTAGCAATACGATATCTTCTGCGGGTGCCGGCGTCTCCACCACTTCAACTTTAACGGCTTCTTTGCGCTGGAATTTATTAGCCAGTTTAATTACCATAAAGATTGAGAAGGAAATAATAAAGAAATCAACTACCGCCTGCAAAAATTGCCCATAAGGGATAATTAGTTCATTATGCATAACCATGACACTTAGAGCCCGATCCTTCAGATCTATACCACCTGTTATCAAGCCAACAATTGGCATAATGATGTCAGATACTAATGAAGTCACAATCTTACCAAAAGCTGCTCCAATAACGACAGCAATGGCTAAATCTAGTACATTCCCCTTCAGGGCAAAAGCTTTAAACTCTTTCCACATCTTCCAATTCTCCTCCAACCTATTGAATTTGAAATTATTATAGCATAGCCGCTTCCCAAATCTTAAGGCTTGTTAAGAATTCTCCTGTTAAATAAAGATTACGTCGTATGCTATACAGACAACTTTCTCCAACAATTAATCTCTGGTATCTGGGCAACTATATGATAGCTTTATGTTATTTTTGTTGTAGTATGATTACTTTACAAGCAAGAAAGGACGCTGAATCATGCACAACGCAACACCGCTCTTGGTTGGCGACGAAGCCGAGATTATTAAACTCATGCAGATCCATCTGGAGAACGAGAGATACCGCCTGTTGACTGAATTTCCGATTATTATGTTATCTGCTAAGGGGCAGGGACTAGATAAAATCACTGGACTCAGTGTAGGTGTGGATGATTATGTTACTAAGTCCTTTAGTCCGCTGGAGCGAGTGATTGATGTTTGTGGAGATTTTTCGAGTTTTTAACAACCATAATAAAGCACCCGACATTTTTTGCCGGATGCTTTTTTTTATTTCTATCTCGATTTACTAACTACCTGTTTCCCCTCCGTTTGAACTTACGGTTTAGAATAAAGCCAATGGCTATTAATCCGATACCTGTCATATAGAGCGGTGCAGGGCTACTTTCTCCCGTCTTTGGAAGCTGAGGGGCAATTGAAGTGCCGTTGTTCACTGTACCTTTCGGTACTTCCTCATCAACAATGTCGACGTCACCCAATGGAACATTTTCATCTGTAATAACTAAATCCGGAATTTCTACCACTTCTGATGTCGCGGATTCCAGACCAGTCGTATTCCCAGGGCCAGCAGGTACTGCCGGATCATTAATGATTACTCCTGGCACCAGTGAACTCGCAGGTGTAGGTATCAACGGACCTCCTGGGGTTCCTGAGGTTGGTGTTGACGTAGGTGCTGCTGTCGGTGCTGTTGACGGAGTAGCCGTTGGTTCCGTTGAAGCTGATGGTGTTGCGGTTGGCACTATAGTTGGTTC
The DNA here is from genome assembly GCF_924513355.1 of Paenibacillus pseudetheri. Classification (NCBI taxonomy): domain Bacteria; kingdom Bacillati; phylum Bacillota; class Bacilli; order Caryophanales; family Paenibacillaceae; genus Paenibacillus; species Paenibacillus pseudetheri. The sequence goes on along the minus strand of NZ_CAKMAB010000004.1, from coordinate 4,177 downwards.
TGGCGTTGCAGTAGGCGTAGAGTCAACTGCTTTTTGATTCGTAATTACGAGTTGATTCGTTGATGAAGAATGAATGGACACTGGATGCTCTGTAGAATCAAGTACATAGCCACTAGGAGCTGTCGTCTCAATCAATACGTAGTTACCCAACCATAATTTATTGAATGTTGCTGTACCTGCGGAATCTGTGGTTAAGCTATTAATAAATACCCGGTCTGAGCCGTTTAGACGATAGAGTGCAAAAGTCGCATCTCCCAGCGTCTTTAAGTTGTCCTCTGCATCCAGCTTCTTGATCATCAAGGAGCCTCTAACCCCGCTGCCTGATCCTGATCCACTCGACACACCGACGATAATTTCTTTAGAAGATTCTTTGCTTATTTCGATAACATTAAAACCACTGAAACGAACAGTATTAATAACTTTGTCTCCTGTATTCGCCATAATCAGGGATTGATAGTCGAGAATATAAGGTTTACTAATCTCCTTGGCGAAGCTTAAATCAAACGACTGCTTGCCGTCTACATCCGTTTTTATTTCTACGCTGTAATCGATACCCTGAATCAATTCAGGTCCGCTTTTTGTTACATCCCCGTTTTCAGCTACGTTTGTAGGATACAGATGGAATGAATCCTGCAGCAGAATCTGATTAGCACTAGGAATATCTTTGATTAACGCATTCTTCACAGTAGACTGACTACGATTAATTTGAATGCTCCAATCAATTTTTTCGCCATTCTGAACACCATTTTTCAAGAGATATTCGTCTCCATATGGAATCTTTACGGTAGCGTTCAAATCCTTGGATACCTTTTTGGTCCCATCATAGAGATTGGCTTTATTATCAATAGCAGTGCCGATAACTTTGCCTTCAAGACTGATATGAAATTCTATATAATAAGCGGACTTAATAGCATCTGTAAAAGAGAGCTTCAGCTCATTTTTACCATTAACACTGTAAGTGTATTTGCTACTGTTTACCTCGACACCTTTCGTTGGGTCTCCATTCTTAGCAACATTCATGGTGTACACTTTCAGCGATCCAGGAACCAGGGTTTGACCCGATTTCAAAATATCCACGACCTCTGGCTCTGCAACCGTTTTGTTATTATAGTTGATCCCTAATGTCCAAGCTATTTCTTTAGTCGAAGCATTATAGGAACCAAATTTCAAGCCATTACTTTTCACTTCATCTCTTGGGATAAATAGCCCTTCTGCTTCTGTGGTGCGGGGAATTTCGGACGTGTCTATCCAGTCCATCCTAACCTTGTTATTGAAATTTTCAGTATTAGACCAAATCCAATCTTTATTAAACTCTGTGGAATAGCTGATTGTATAAGTTTCAGAAATCTGCGATTTAAAGACTATCTTGAACCCTTTATTAGACTGAACAGGGGTATTGTATACTAAACCATAATCGGCAGGCTTTAATATACTTCCCTTCGAATTTCTAATTACGAGTGATTCCGGAATAAACTTCAGTCCTCCAAACGGGAATGACTCGGTAACTTTAACCTGGCCCATTGGATAGTTATCACTGTTCAATGTGACTTTCCACCCAACCGTTTTATTCTGATAATCTACGTCTGTTAAGTTCTTATACAAAATGGCTGATCGTATTAAGCGCATGGCCTGTTCAGTGTACGTACTGTCCGTTACTGTATTCGTGATGCTGGCATCTTCAAACACACGCTTTACAGCTTTGGTCTTATATTCGATTCGATAAGGGGATGTTACATCTTGTTTAAATTGCAAGGTGAACCCTGACTTATTCACGTCTGACGCCGCAACTACAGTGTAATCAATATCCTTGGTCAAAAGATTACCCAACGTTGCTGTACCCGCTGAATCCAGTTGCACCGTGTATACTTTTATCGAATTGGCTACTAACGCTTGAGAATCATTAAACAAATCCTTTAGTACAGCATTTCCTTGCGGAATCGTTTTTTTATTATAGTTATATTCGATTGCCCAAGAAATGATTTGATTGTTCCAGTCATATCCGCTAGAGTACTTATTCAAACTTCCTCCTCGTTCTACTTGAACAGTAGCAGAGGAACTTGCAGGAACTTGCCCATCTCCTGTAAAAGTCGCTGTATTCGTGAAGCTTAGCTGATGCTCGTCAGTAATAGCTGTGGAGTATTCAATACGGTAAGCACTCGAAATCGCAGGATCAGTGAAACGAACATTTAACGATCCTCCAGTGAACTCTGTAGTATATTTACTGGCATCGAGTAATGCACCTTGTGTTACCGAACCGTCCAACTGGATACTCAGTTGATACACACTCACAGTGACCGGAGTGCTTAGTGACAAACCTGTTGGTATAGGGTCCGTTACGGCTGCATTTCCAACAGTTTTTAATAATTTATTTACATCAACAGACCATAAAATATGGTCTGCATTAAAACCCTGAGGAATCCCCCTCTTCTCAATGGTCGATCCTACACTCGGTTTAAAATTCACAGTAACCGTCTGAACACCACCGCTCACCGGAAATAAAATTTGCTGAACAGTACTTCCTGAGATTTTTTGTTTATCAAACTTAGTATTGATCCGAAGCGTTCCTTGCACGTCATCATGCGTTTCTATGTAGTCGTTAAAGGTCATTGTTACTTGGTGTGATAACTGCTCAACTGTAAAAGTTCCTACATCTCCATCCTCTGAGACCAACAAGCCGTTAATATCATTAAAAAGCTGAAACTGCTCTGGAAGCTGAAAGGTAAAGGTGTCACCTTGCTTGTACGGATGAGCTTTAGGAAGAGACCACGTATAATCTAATGTTACATTAGCTTCTTGCTCATAGACGCTATCCGTGACCGTTTGCCCGTCTGCACCATATACAGCCATTGAGACACTGGTGATGATATTCCGCTCCTGATCGATTGCTGCTGCTTTTACTTGTGGTATGAACCCGATGCCATAGGCATATTGCGCTACAAGCATCAGAATAACGATCATCACACTTATTCTTTTCTTTAACATCATCCTAAAGCCTCCAATTCCTTTTCCAATTTGATTTTTCTGTGTTTGTATCCCCTCTTGAAGCGTAATCTCTGCCATTCCTCATGCTCGAATGCTTCTTATGTAATTCCGCGCCCATCGCCCTATCTTATGTTAAAATAATGAAAAGCCATCCTTTTGTGGGTTAGTTGACAGAATGCATACATATATAACCATTTTATGGATGTTTAGAAACAGAAAATCTCAAAAATTCACAAAGTTATTTTTTGAAGTACTTTTCATGTACGAAGGAGGTTGGTTCATGCATTTTTCATCTTACCTTGATCGGCAGCGTACGGAGGATTTCATTATGTTTTCCCCTTCACATTGGATTGCTCTGTCTATTATTACATTGGTTTGTATACTGTTTTACAGTCTAAGATTCGAAATTCGGACTGATGTGAAACTTCGGCAAAGTGTGCGCTTGCTGCTGATTATTATTCTTATGTTCTCAGAAACAGGACTTCAAATATGGTACTTCTCTCAAAGCGTATGGCAATCCAGCAGCTCACTTCCGCTCGAACTATGCGGAATTACTTTACTGCTATCCGTTATCATGCTGATAACTCGCAGCCGAACACTTTACTCCTTTCTTTATTTTGCTGGGATTGGTGGAGCATTCATTGCTTTAATCACACCGAATCTGGTCTATCCGTTCCCTCATTTCCGATTTCTACTGTTCTTTATAGCACATGGTGGTATTGTGCTCGCTTCTCTTTATATGACCTGGATTGAGGGCTATAGGCCCACTTGGAAATCTCTCCTGTTCACCATGCTTGGACTAAATATTGTGGCCGCTTGTGTGTGGGTCGCTAATTACATCCTGGGATCTAACTACATGTTCCTATCTCATAAGCCCAGTACTTATTCTGTATTGGATTATTTCGGGCCTTATCCTTATTACCTGCTTGTTGAAGAGTTGTTTGCCTTCATTGTGTTTCTCCTCATGTATTTGATATTCTTCTGGATGCCAGAGCAGCGTAAATCGAGACGTAAACGAATAAGCCGGATTCCTTATTAAATCAAGTATGGTGTAAAACTTATTTTTTCTTATACTCAATCGAGTAGGAGGAGGCGGTAAGCCTCCGTCCTCTCACACCACCGTACATGCGGGTCCGCATACGGCGGTTCCAAAAGGTTAACAAAGTTCCAGATAACGTGAAAGCAGACTTTTCAG